>CALAHL010000878.1 GCA_937891725.1 uncultured Rhodospirillaceae bacterium
TCTATCTGGCGGAGAACGACAAGCTGCGGCTGTCGGTGCGTGTCTTCGGTGTGCCATTAGAGCTAGGGGATTACGAGGAAACCCGTGAGGGCGAGCACTTTCGGGTGCCGACCGAGCAGAGCTATTACAATGGTTTGCTTGAACTGCATGCGCGGGACGTCTTCCAGATGTTTCGTGCTGCCGAGTTGACAGTGAGCGACTTCCGCACGCCCGGGTCAGACTATGCTTCGATCTGGGGCGATCGCGATGGCGTGCCTCTGAGCATTGAGGATTTGCTGCTAAGGCGCGAGGAACGTGACCGTTTCGAAGCCGAGACAGGGTTCTCTGGCGCAGAGACCGGACCGCAGTTGCCGATCTTCAGCGCGTCATCCGACTATCACGAGGTGCGCTGCGGCGGACACCAGTTCCGCCTTGGCCCTATCCAGGCGCAAGTTGTCCGAGCGCTGCATCAGGCTGCGCGCCGTGGTGAGCCTTGGCAGAGCGGCAAGGCGATCCTGTCGACGGCGGGCTCCAAGAGCCTGAAGATGTCCGACGTGTTCAAATCCCAGAAGCAGTGGCGGTCGCTGATCGAATCGAATGGTCGCGGCAATTACCGTCTGAACTGCGGCTGATTCCGACCCATCCCGTTCCGGCACGTGCGTCCCTCCGGCTCCACAGTGGGATGCGCCGGGGGATGAGAGTGGGATCACCATCCCCCGCCACGGCGTTCGCCGCTGAGTTGCAAGGCTCAAACTGATCCCCCTCCGTATCCCACTTCGATCCTGACGACATCCCACAGCAGGATTTCGCATCTTCCTCCAAACGCAGCGAGCGACAGGAGACGAAGATGCAGCTCAAACACCTCAATCAGAAAGAACTGGCCCGGCGGTGGAACATCTCGCACCGCACGCTGGAGCGGTGGCGGTGGGCCGGTGAAGGCCCGCAATTCATGAAGCTGGGCGGCCGTGTGGTTTACCGCATGGAGGATATCACCGCCTTCGAGCAGGACCAACTGCGCCACAGCACCGGCGCTGATGCGCATGTGGGTGCCGCATGATGGTCCGTCTCGACAATTTCGCAGCAGACCGGGTGGTGCCGTTCTGCGCCGCTACCGGTCTGGACGAGGTCGGGCTCTGCGCATGGATCGCGCAGGCCGAGCCCGGCGAGACGCTGATCTATCACCGCGGGTTTCTGGCAGTCGATGCCACCGCGATCCTGTCGAAGCTGCCTGCGGACCGTCAGCGTGCCTTGCGCCAGGTCGCGGCAGCCGCCCTTCGCGCGGCCGAGCAGAACCTCGTCCATCTCGTCCAGGCGCGGATCGGCCCCGACCACTTCGCCTACATCGCCGTCGCCCGACCCAAACCCCGATCCAGCGGTGCCGCCTTGTCGGTGCGCCTGCTCGAGGCCGCGTGATGCCCGACTTCCATTCCCTTTTTACCGACCACGGAGACCATTTCATGCCATTTCCCGAGAACACCCCCACGCCTGACGATCTGCCATCCCTCAGCGCCGCCG
>CALAHL010000879.1 GCA_937891725.1 uncultured Rhodospirillaceae bacterium
CAGCAACAGGTCGTCAGTGAACCCGCCATCGTGAAATGAAAGGTCCTGCAACATGATGGTGTCCGGCCCCTCGTTGGCAACTGCCGAGATCCAGTGAAGCTGCTCAGCGGAAGTCAGCCCACCCGGCAACCGGATGTTGATCGCCATCCCGCCATTATGCCGAACTGCCTTCGCCTGTCTTGTCATTTCCGCAAGCGAGTCTGCGGCAACACTGACAATCAGGTCGTATCGTCCCTCGCTTCTCTCCTGGAACGTCGAGAACAGCACGATGCGCTCACCTTCGGTGAGAAAGCCGGTTTCAGCGGCAACCCCAAACAAGAGCACCGCAGGCGTTCCTGAAAAGGCCATGTAATCTGCGAGCCGTTGCAGACTGCCAAGGTCAAGGGACCCGTCCCGGCAGAAGGGAGTGTTCGGAACGGCCAGCACGCCACGCCATCGGCGGGTGGGGCATGTCGTGGGTTGCGTCATATTCAGCGAAGCTCCGGACCAAAACGCCTTGCGGGCACGACCCGGCGGGCGGAAGACCCGCCGGGTTGCACACTCATCCGATCGAGATGTTCCAAGGCTCGATGATCTGCCAGTCCAGATTCTTCTCCATCGCGGACACGTTTGCAGTCGCCCAGCGGCTCATCGTTTGCTGGTACCACGGGATGAACATGAAATCATCGCGGAAGATCCGCTGTGCTTCCTGTGCCTTGGCGACGCGGTTCGGATCATCCGTAGGCAGCGCCAATGCCTCGGCGATCAGCGCGTCCACCTTGTCGTTCTTGTAACCACCCATCTTGCCCTTGGCGTTGCCCGAGCCCGAGGCAATCGAACCGGAAAGATAGCTGGGCGCATCGGGCACGCGCGTGCCCACGTCATCGCGGAATATCTGCACCGAATTCTGGTCCGGACCGACATACTCATCAATCTGCGGCTTCATGTCGACGGCAGCAATGCCAAGGTTCTGACGCCACTGTTCGGCGATATATTGCGCCGCCGCTTCGTTGGCGGGAGAGGAGATGCCGACGAACATGATCTTTGGCAACCGCTCTGGCCCGCCATAAGTCGACTCGGCGAGGAGCATGCGGGCACGTTCGGGGTCAAAGGCATAGGGGACAAAGGCAGGATCATCCGCCCCGGGGACCGAGTTCATCACCATGTCGGCCTTTTGGTGCGGCCCTTCCGGGAAGCTGGCCCTGATCAGCCCGTCGCGGTCCACTGCCAGGATCAGCGCCTCGCGCACCTTCGGGTCATCCATCGGTGCCCGGGTGGCGCTGAACCAGAAATGCTGGCTGGTCGGAATCGTCGGCCCCGCCGCGAAATCAGCGCCGAGATCAAGCACAAGCGTCGGTGTCGCCAGCTCCGTATGGGCTTGGTATTCTCCCGATTTCAGCAATTGGGTCGCGGTCACGCTGTCCTCAACCGAGGTCAGTTCGATCCGTGCCAGTTTCGGCGCCGGGCCGAAGAAGTTGGGGTTTGGTACCCAAACGACCGCGCCTGCGTCCAGATCGGCGCTTTCCATCATGAACGGGCCCGAGGTTGCGCCCTTGGCGCCCAGAAACCAGTCAGGCTGTTCGTTCCCGTCCGCGCCCCGCGCGACCGAGACCTTGACGATCGGCGCGATGTGATTGGCCAGACGCTGGAAGAAGATCGGGTCCGGCGCGGTCAGCGTCACGGTCAGTTCGCCCTCGCCGGCAGTGATGCCCGAGATGTCGCTGGCAGTGCCGTCCTTGACGGCGGCGTAGCCGGCCACCCCCGCGAGCACCTGGTCGACGCGCTGGTTCTTGGTCACAGGCATGGCCGACAGCTCCCAGCTGCCCTTAACATCCGCTGCCGTGATTGCCGAGCCATCGGCGAACGTGGCGTCAGGGCTGACCTTCAGCGTCCAGACGGTGAAATCGGCGTTCGGCGCCCATTCGCTCAGCACATAAGGCTGGATCTCGCCCTTGGCGTTGAAATACATCGCACTGCCGTTCCAGATGGAGTTCCAGCGGAACGGTGGGCCGCCACCGCGCAGGGGCGACCAATCCTGGCTGAAGGCGGGGTTGATCGCCTTCAGCACCTGGCCCTCTTGCGCCATCACGATCCGCGCGCCTGGACCGAATGCGGCCACTGCCACAGCCGTGCCAAGCCCAAGCTTCAATGCGCTACGACGTGTCAGGCCGATGCGCTCTCCTGTATTGGTTTTCATGTTGCCTCCCATGCGTAAAGCGGACGGCCCGCGCCAAGATGGCGACTCCTCCAGATCGGCTGTCAACGCAGGGAAAACGTACAGGTCCACTACTTTCTGTCAACTTGTTATTTATTTACTCCGGATTGATCCAGGGTGATCACAAAGTTCCCAAAATATACTGTTTATTTTCATTTGTTTGACATAAACCACCGCTCTCAGAAAGCCGCCATCGCTTCGGGCAACTTGTAATGTCTCAGTCTTTCCTCCACAACTTTCACGCCCGACAACCGGGCAGTCCGGGGCATTGGAGGAGCGGCGACATGACAGAGGCCATGAGACTTGGCGAACTTTCGCCAAAGGAAATAGAAGCTTACATGGATGGTCTCCTGCGTCCGCACATGACAGAGCCCGACCGCACCGAAGCGATGCTCCCCTCCTCCTGCGTGCAGAATCATGCCGCCAACCTGTGCTGGCTGCCGGATGGCACCCTCGCCTGCGTGTGGTTCGGCGGGACAATGGAAGGCATGGGCGACATCTCCATCTGGCTGTCGCGGCTTCGCCCCGGCACCGACCGCTGGTCGCCCGCAGAACGCCGGAGCGACCGTGTCGACCGCTCCGAACAGAACCCCGTCCTGTTTGTCGCCCCTGATGGCGATGTCTGGCTGTTCCACACGTCGCAGCCGGGCGGGCGTCAGGACGCATGCGAAATCCATTGCCGCCGCTCGAAGGATAACGGCGCGACTTTCGGTGAAACACAGCGTCTGGGCGACTTCACAGGCGTCTTCGTGCGTCAGCCGCCGCAGATCGGGCCAGACGGCGAATGGCTTTTGCCGGGATTTCGTTGCGTCGCTCCGCCCGAAGGCCGATAGACCGGATCGCTGGACACTGCGGTGATGCTCGTCTCGCGCGATGCGGGCGCGACATGGTCCTCCGTCGAGGTCCCCGACAGCGCCGGCGCCGTGCACCTGAACCCTGTCTCGCCGCAGGATGGCGTAATGCCCGCCTTCTATCGTGACCGTTTCGCCGGCCACGTCCGGCGCAGCCTGTCGCACGAAGGCGGGCTCAGCTGGTCAAAGCCCGACGATACCGACGTGCCGAACAACAACTCCTCCGTGCAGGCCATCCGCCTTGCGGACGGACGCGTCGCCTTGGTTTGCAATCCGATGAATGCCGAGATGACGAACCAGCGCCGCGGGTCCCTTTATGATGAAATCGACGACGAGAATGGCCAAGCGGATGCGGGCAGCTCAAAAGGCACTGGCGGCGCCATCTGGGGTGTGCCGCGTGCGCCGCTCGTACTTGCCTTCTCGCAGGATAACGGCGCGACCTTCCCGATCATCCGCAGGCTTGAAGAAGGCAGTGGCTACTGCCTGACCAACAATTCCAAGGATGGTCTGAACAAGGAATACTCTTACCCGTCAATCCTCGCGGGGCCTGACGGGCAGTTGCACATCGCCTACACCTATCACCGCCGGGCCATCAAGTATGTCAGGCTTGCGGCTGGGTGAGTTTGCGGGGCCGGTCGTTTATGGATCGGCTCCGAAAAAGCCAACCCTGTTTTGCTGATCAAGCGGTCGGACACCAAACCCGGCCGGACTGTCCAGCCTTCCGAATAGGTTCTGCATCTGACTATTGAGGGGAGCAAACGGAAGCGTGTCGGCGGTCTTGCGACCGTCCGCTCTCCGCCGAGGCTGTGTAAAAACCC
>CALAHL010000880.1 GCA_937891725.1 uncultured Rhodospirillaceae bacterium
CGGTGACGTCACTGGTGTGACTCACGCTTCGGCCTCAGGGAGGGCAAGGTGACTTCGGCGGATCGAAATTATGCAGTAACTGCGATGGCTCTCGATGCGCTGACCCATCCGGAGCATCGGGAAATGCTGGCCTATTGGCGAGACCGCAAGGGCGACAGCGCCGTCCCGTTGCGAAGTCGCTTCGATCCATTGGACTTCCCGGCCTTGTTGCCGCGCATTGCGGTAATTGAAGTGATCGAAGCGGACGAAAAAGTACGGTTTCGATATCGCTTGGCAGGGACCGAGATCGCCGCACGCGCAGGTCGGGATCCGACGGGGAAGTTCTTCGAGGACCTCTACGAAGGCTCATACCTGCAGAGTGCGGACTCCACATATGCGGACCTGATCAAGTCGGCTCTGCCGCACTATTCGCAGCGGGTGTTTCCGATCGGAAACGGGGTCAGCAATCTGCGCTATGATCGTTTGATCCTGCCGTTCAGTTCCGATGGGACTAAGGTGGATCAGTTCGTGCTTCTGATCGTGGTGATCGAGCAGACCGGAACGCCCGTCCAAAAAGGCAGCTTCAGGACCTACGGCACCACCTGAACCGCGTTACCCCGGATACCAGCCTGGCGCCCGCTTCTCCAGAAAGCTTGCAAGTCCTTCGGTGGCTTCGTCGCTCTGGCGTTTGGCCGCATGCTCCAGCACCAAAGCCTCGAAATCCGCATCACTGAGCATCAGGCCCGCTTCGATGAGTGCGCGGCGCTTGGTCTGGGCCAGGGCGTCGGGTGCCGACATCAGCAGCCCGTCGATGATCGGTGCGGCAGCGGCGTCCAGGTCACCCTCGTCACAGACCTGATGGACCAGGCCCAGGACACGAGCCTGCTCTGCATTGAACCGCTCACAGGTCAGGGCCCAGCGCCGGACCTGTCGAACGCCGATTGCGGCATTGAGATGCGGCACGATGATCCCGGCCATGACACCCCATCGCGCCTCGGTGATCGCGAACTGGGCATCGGTGGAGGCGACCACGATATCGCAGGCGGCGACCATCCCGGTTCCGCCGCCGAAGCATCCGCCCTGGACCAGGGCAAGCGTCGGTTTCGGAAACTCGGTCAGCCCGCGAATGGCGCTGGCCGTGCGCCGGGATACGGCTACGTTTTCTTCCGGCGATAGGGCGCCGATCTCCTTCAGCCAGGACAGATCCGCCCCGGCCTGGAAATGCTTGCCGTTGCCGCGCAGAACCACCACCCGCACGGACTCATCCCCACCCAGGGCCGTGAACGCGTCGATCAGTCCTTGGACGACCTCGCCGTTATAGGCGTTGTTCCGGGTCGGGCGGTTCAGGGTCACGGTTCCGACCCCGCGTGCATCGACCGATCGGAGGACCGTGCCGCCGCCGTGCTCAATCTGATCGGAAGAACTCATAACAGGACCTTATCGAGGGTTTTTGAGAGATCCCGGGCGCAGGCCCGGATCAGTTTGTGGGAGGCCGCGACCGTCCGCGTCAGGGACAGGAAGGCGTGCGGCACCCCTTCGAAGATCTCGAGATGGCCCGGCACCCCCGCCGCCCGCAGTTTGGCGTCCAGCCCGATCGAATCGTCTCGCAGCACGTCCAGCCCGGCGGCGTAGACATAGGTTGTCGGCAGGTTCGCGAGATCCGCTTTCATCGGCACCGCCAGCGGATTCTCGTAATCCTCCGGCCCTCTGAGATAGAGGTTGAAATACTGCAGCATCCCGTCGCGGGTCAGACCGTACTGGCTCAGTGTCCTGTAGGACTCCGTTTCGAAATCAGCGCCGGCGACCGGGTAGATCAGCCCCAGTGCCTTCAGCAGGTCCGGATCGGTCTCCCGCAGTTTGAGGGCGGCGGCGATGGCGAGATTGCCGCCCGCGGAGTCCCCGGCGATGGCGATCCGTGCCGGACAGAACCGGTGCTCCGAGGCATGATCGCGGCAGTGGCGGGTGACCGCGACGATTTCCTCCAGGGCGCCGGGAAACCTGACCTCCGGCGCCAGGGAATAGTCGACGGCAACCACGCAGGCGCCGGTCTGCAGCGCCAGATAGTGCATCGCCCGCCCATGGGTCTCGAGCGATCCGACCACCCAGCCGCCGCCGTGCAGATAGACCACCACCGGGACCGGGTCGAGCGTGTTCGGATAGAGCAGGCGGACCGGCACCGGGCCGTTCGGTCCGGGCATCTGGGTGTTGACGATCCTGGCCAGTTCCGGCCGATCCGCATTCCACCAGGCGCGCTCCGCCTCGACCCGCGCCCGCATTTCCGGCGGCGTGAGGTCGGTGCGGCCGTCATCGTGGCCAAGCTCCGCCATGATCCGGGCCATCCGGTCCCAGGCGTCGGGCATGTCGGGATCGATATAGCGGGCGGTGTCTTGGTCTGTCATGGCGGCCACGGATTATGTCGCTGAGGGTCGCAAGCCTCGCTCCCGGTGCGGAAAATGACAAGGTGCAGCCCGGCATCGGATCTGTTCGGGCTGGGCATTGGTTCGGTGTGCCCCACATGATACAGCGACGAGACACCCACCAAGGACGCCCAAATGCCAACCGAAGTGACCGTTCTGGCCTATGCGGGTCTGTTGCAGTTCGCCCAGTTCATCGTGATGGCGGTGCCCGCCAACCAGCAGCTCGGGACCGACTACACCGCCGGTCCGCGGGATCAGCCGCGCCAGCTGACCGGCCTTGCCGCGCGCCTGAACCGGGCCCTGCAGAACCATTTCGAGGGGCTGATCCTGTTCATGCTCGCGGTCGTGGTGGTCACCCTGGGCGACCGGTCCAGCGCCGTCACCGAGGCCTGCGCCTGGACCTATCTGGGCGCCCGCATCCTCTACGTCCCGGCCTATGCGACCGGGATCAAGTACGTCCGGTCGATCATCTGGGCCGTGGGCTTTCTGGCGACGGCGGCAATGCTGATCGCGGCCGTCCTCTGACGCGCATGTCTGACACGTAGGCTTTGCACGGCCGCGCACTTCCTGCTTGGATCGGGCTCGGGATCTGATCGGGAAAGGATGCGAGCATGGCGGTCGAGCGGGTGGAAACGGTCGTGGTCGGCGGCGGGCAGGCGGGCCTCGCCATGAGCGAGCATCTGAGCGCGCGCGGCATTCCGCACCTGGTGCTGGAGCGCGGGCGCATCGCCGAGCGCTGGCGCTCGGAGCGCTGGGATTCCCTGGTCGCCAACGGCCCGGCCTGGCACGACCGGTTCCCCGGCCTCGGCTTCGACGATCTCGACCCGGATGCGTTCGCGCCGAAGGAGCGGGTGGCAAGCTACTTCGCCGAATACGCCGAGCAGATCAAAGCCCCGATCCGCTGCGGCGTCTCGGTCACCGAGGTGCGCCGGATCGAGGGCACGCCCGAGTTCCGGGTCGAGACCTCGGACGGCACCATCGACTGCCGCTATCTGGTGGCGGCGACCGGCCCGTTCCAGCGCCCGATCATCCCGCAACTGATCCCTGAGACGCCCAGCCTGCTGCAGATCCATTCCAACAGCTACCGCAATCCGGACCAGCTTCCGGAGGGCGCGGTTCTGGTGGTCGGCGCGGGCGCGTCCGGCAGCCAGATCGCCGACGAGCTGCTGCGGGCGGGCCGCAAGGTCTATCTCTCGGTCGGCCCGCACAGCCGCTATCCCCGCCGCTACCGGGAGCGGGATTACTGCTGGTGGCTGGGGGTGCTCGGCCGCTGGGACCACGACGCGCCGGAGCCGGGGCTGAAGCACATCCCGATCGCGGTCAGCGGCGCCTATGGCGGGCGCACCGTCGATTTCCGCGAGCTGGCATCGCGCGGCATGATCCTGGTCGGCCGCACCGAGGCCTATGAGGACGGCGCCCTGCACTTCGCGCCGGGGCTGTCGGAGGTGCTGGCGCGCGGCGATGCGGGCTATCTCTCGGAGCTGGATCAGGCCGACGCCTATGTCGCGTTGAACGGCCTGGAGCTGCCCGAGGAACCCGGGGCCCGTGCCCTGCTGCCGGACCCGGCCTGCGTGGCCGACCCGATCCTGCGGCTCGACCCGGTGCGGGACGGGGTCGGCACCGTGCTCTGGGCGACCGGCTACGGCTGCGATTTCAGCTGGCTCAAGCTCGACGCCTTCGACGAGGCGGGCAGCCCCAAACACCTGCGCGGCATCTCGACCGAGCCCGGCCTGTACTTCATCGGCCTCCCCTGGCTGTCCCGCCGCGGCTCGTCCTTCATCTACGGCGCCTGGCACGACGCCATGTACCTCGCCGACCAGATCGCCACCCGGCGGGGGTATTTCGAGTACGACGCGGCGGCGCGGGGGCGGTGAGGGGG
>CALAHL010000881.1 GCA_937891725.1 uncultured Rhodospirillaceae bacterium
CCGCTTCATGGCCCGGCGGAAGGCCACGCGGCGCTCAAGCTGCTGGGCGATGTTCTCGGCGACCAGTTTCGCGTCGATTTCCGGCTTGCGGATCTCGACGATGTTCAGCGCCACATCGGTCTTGGTCATCTGCGAAAGCTCAAGACGGAGCTTCTCGATGTCCGAGCCCTTCTTGCCGATGATCACACCCGGACGTGCCGTGTAGATCGTGATCCGCGCGCGCTTGGCCGGCCGCTCAATGATGATCCGGCTGACACCGGCCTGCTTCAGGCGAACCTGCAGGAATTTCCGCAGACGCAGATCCTCATGCAGCAGGTTCGAATATCCCTTGCCGGCGAACCAGCGCGAGTCCCAGGTGCGGTTTACGCCGAGCCGAAGCCCGATCGGATTGACCTTATTACCCATCAGTTCTGCTCCTCGCGCTCACGCACGACCACGGTCAGGTGGGCGAATGGCTTTTCGATTTTGCCAACCCGGCCCCGGGCCCGCGGCCGGAACCGCTTCATCTTGAAGCTCTTCCCAACGAAGGCTTCCTTGACGAACAGCCGGTCGACATCGAGCTGGTGATTGTTCTCGGCATTAGCAATCGCCGATTCCAGCGCCTTCTTGACCGTGTCGGCGATCCGCCGACGCGAAAAGGTCAGGGTTGCCAACGCCTTCTCGGCACTCTGGCCCCGGATCATGCCCGCAATCACGTTCAGCTTTTGAGGGCTGATGCGAATATTGCGTGCGATGGCCACCGCCTCGCTGTCGTCAAGCCGCCGCTCTGCTGCTTGTTTGCCCATCGTCTCGCTCCTTCACGACGCCTTAGCGCCGAGCCTTCTTGTCAGCCGCATGACCGTAATACGTGCGGGTCGGCGCGAACTCACCGAGCTTGTGACCCACCATCTGGTCGGTCACCATCACCGGCACGAACTTATGGCCGTTGTGCACGCCGAAGGTCAGGCCGACAAACTGCGGCATGATCGTCGAGCGGCGCGACCAGGTTTTGATCACGTCATTTCGACCTGATTCACGCGATACATCCGCCTTCTTCAGCAGGTACGCATCGACGAACGGTCCTTTCCAAACGGAACGAGCCACAACTACCTCCGTTACTTCTTGCGGCGACGAACGATCAAACGATCACTCGCCTTGTTGTTCCGCGTTTTCTTACCCTTGGTCGGCTTGCCCCACGGGGTGACCGGATGACGACCGCCCGAGGTCCGGCCTTCACCACCACCATGGGGGTGATCAACCGGGTTCATCGCAACACCGCGGACCGCCGGACGGCGACCCAGCCAGCGATTGCGACCAGCCTTACCGAGATTGATATTCTGCTGATCCGGATTGGACACGGCACCGATGGTCGCCATGCACTCAGACCGAACCATCCGCACTTCGCCGGAGCCCAAACGCAGCAGCGCGTAACCGGAATCCCGTCCGACCAGCTGCACATAAGTGCCTGCCGACCGTGCAATCTGTCCGCCTTTACCGGCCTTCATCTCCACATTGTGGATGATGGTGCCGACCGGGATCGACCGAAGCGGCATCGCATTGCCGGGCTTCACGTCGGTTTTCTCACCGGCGATCACCTTGTCACCAACCGACAGGCGCTGCGGGGCCAGAATGTAGGCCTGCTCGCCATCGTCGTAGGTCACCAGCGCAATGAAAGCTGTCCGGTTCGGATCATATTCGAGCCGCTCGACCGTCGCGGAGATATCGAACTTGGTCCGCTTGAAGTCGACGATACGATAGGTCCGCTTGTGACCACCGCCGCGACGCCGTACCACGATACGACCGGTATTGTTCCGTCCGGCGGACTTGGTCAAACCCTCGGTCAATTTCTTGACCGGCTTGCCCTTCCACAGATCGGACCGATCGACGATCACCAGCTGCCGCTGGCTCGGCGTCGTCGGACTATAGGATTTCAAAGCCATCGGCTCACACTCCCGCCACGATGTCGATCGACTGGCCTTCAGCCAACGTCACCACGGCCTTCTTGTAATCGGAACGACGGCCCAGACGGCCCTTGAAGCGCTTCAGCTTGCCCTTGACGATCAAGGTGTTCACCGCTTCGACCTTCACATCGAACAGACGCTCGACGGCCAGCTTGATTTCCGGCTTCGACGCATCCTTGGCAACCTTGAAGGTCACCTGATTATGCTCGGAACCCATCGTGGACTTCTCGGTCACCACCGGGGCGCGGACGATTTCGAACGCACGCTCGCGGCTGACCGTGACGGTCCGCTTTCTGTACGGAGGAATGCTCATTTCAGTCGTGCCTCCAGGGTCTCGACGGCCGCGCGGGTCAGAACCAGCACGTCACGCCGCAGAATGTCATAGACGTTCGCACCCTGCTGGGGCAGTACGTCGACCTTCGGAATGTTCCGAGCGGCCCGAGCGAAGCCAGCATTCAGCTCCGGACCGTCGATCACCAGTACCGACGCCCAGCCGAGCGCATCAAACTTGCCGCGCAGACCCTTGGTCTTGCCGTCGTCAGCGGTCGCGTGATCGAGAATGATCAGCTGACCGGCCTTCGCCTTGGCAGACAAAGCGATCTTCAGTCCCAGCTTCCGGACCTTCTTGGGAAGGTCGTGTGCGTGATCTCTGACCACCGGCCCGTGAACGGTCTGACCACCCCGAAACTGAGTAGCGCGAACCGAACCCTGACGCGCGCGACCGGTTCCCTTCTGCTTGAAGGGCTTCTTGGTCGTACCCGAGATCTCAGAGATCGTCTTGACCTTGTGGCTGCCGGAGCGGCGCTTCGCCAACTGCCAGTTCACCACCCGAGCCAGGATATCCCGGCGCGGCTCCAGGCCGAAAACGGTCTCGTCGAGCTCGATTTCGCCCGCGGATCCTGCGTCCAGTGTTTTGACCTCAACCTTCATCGTCTCAGTCCTTCTTGTCGCCGTCGGTGTCGGTATCGACCTCGACCGGCGTGTTCAGGCCTTCCGCAGCAACCGGATCCGCGTCATCACCCATCGCCTCGGAGGCTTGGGACGCCAGATCGGTCGTCTCCTCAACGGGAGCACCGGAAGTTTTCAGTGCGGCAGGGAACGGAAGATCGGCCGGCAACTTGCCCTTGACCGCGTCGTTCACCAGAACCCAGCCACCCTCGGCACCCGGGATCGCACCACGGACCAGGATCAGGCCGCGCGCCGCATCCGTCGCAACAATGGTCAGGTTCTGGGTTGTCACCCGACGGTCGCCCATATGGCCGGCCATCTTCTTGCCCT
>CALAHL010000882.1 GCA_937891725.1 uncultured Rhodospirillaceae bacterium
CGCAGATTTTTGGATTCCGAACTTGAGGAGTATCTGGGAAAATTTGAGACCATCACCCCATTGGTCAGGAGTGGCGATGCGATGGTGTTCGGCAAGTACGTGGTACATCGAACTCAAGCCATGTCAGGCGAATTTCTCCCCCGAGCGTCTATTGAATTTAGAATGGCGGCTCTCGAGACATTTAAAGCCGACGATCGACGTCCGATTTATCTTGCTAGAATCAGAAACGGGGACGGCCGAAAAATCTTAGAACACACCCGGATCGGCGCAACCAAGATCAACCAGGTTTACCTGGACAAGGCTCCGGCCTGGGAGCCGGGCTAAGACGGTCAATCAATCCAGTGGATTTGAAATCAACAGACAGAATTCTTAAGGCGCACCCAACACATGGCCGTCGTCGATGGTGCCAGATTGACGGATCCGCCTCTAACCTGTCGGGTCATCCCCATCCCGGTTCATGCCGACTTTGGAGGCCAGAGACGCCTCGAGGAAGGCATCGATATCTCCGTCCAGCACGGCTGAGGGATTGCCGCTTTCCACGCCGGTCCGGAGATCCTTCACCATTTGATAGGGTTGCAGAACATAGGATCGAAGCTGATGACCCCAGCCGATATCTGACTTGGTGGCCTCGGTCGCAGCAGCCTCTTCCTCCCGGCGACGGATCTCGGCTTCATAGAGCCGGGCGCGCAGCATATCCATCGCAGTGGCCCGGTTTCGGTGCTGAGACCGGTCGGCTTGGCACTGCACCACGATGCCGCTGGGCATATGGGTGATGCGGATAGCCGAATCGGTCCGGTTCACGTGCTGACCGCCCGCGCCGGAGGCCCGGTAGGTATCGACCTTCAAATCCTTGTCTTCGATCTCGATCTGAATCGAGTCGTCGATCACCGGAAAAATCCAGACCGATGAGAAGCTGGTATGCCGCCGGGCCTGGCTGTCATAGGGCGAGATCCGCACCAGACGATGCACCCCGCTCTCGGTGCGCAGCCAGCCATAGGCGTTTTGGCCGGTGATCTTCAGGGTGGCCGATTTGATCCCCGCCTCTTCGCCGGCGCTCTCTTCCAGCCACTCGGTCTTATAGCCGCGTCGTTCCGCCCAGCGGCTGTACATCCGCACCAGCATCTCCGCCCAGTCCTGGGCTTCGGTCCCGCCAGCGCCCGCATGCACTTCGAGATAACAGTCGAGCTTGTCGGCCTCGCCGGACAGCAGACCTTCGAGCTCCATCTTCTCGGTGATCGCCTGGATTCGGCGCATTTCCGCCAGTGCCTCATCGACCGACGCGTCATCACCCTCCGCGTCACCGAGCTCGGCCAGG
>CALAHL010000883.1 GCA_937891725.1 uncultured Rhodospirillaceae bacterium
GGAGGCCACCAACGATCTGGCCTTCATCGCGACCGGTATCTATGGCCAGCCCATGCCGCCGCAGAACGGCGCGCCGCTACGTCTTGCCGTGCCGTGGAAATACGGATTCAAATCGGTCAAGTCCTTGGTGCGGTTCACGTTCACCGATCAACGGCCGGTCTCGTTCTGGGAGGATCTGCAGGATTCCGAATACGGGTTCTGGGCCAATGTGAACCCGGAAGTGAACCACGCCCGCTGGAGCCAGGCGACCGAACGGGTCCTGGGCACCAACGAGCGGGTACCGACCCTGATGTTCAACGGGTATGGCGAGTTCGTCGGCGATCTCTACAAGGGCATGGACGGCGAGAAACTGTATATGTGATCGCGGATGCTTCGTGATTGTGGATCAACGGGTTAGAGTTCAGGTTCCGTGACCTTTCCGGTGAGTCATGCGCCTGTTCGCCATCTCCGACCTCCATCTCGCAAGCGCCCCCAATCAGCAGGCGCTGGAGGATTTGCCGGCCTATCCGGAGGACTGGCTGATCGTCGCGGGGGATGTCGCGGAGAAATTCGAGACCCTCGACTGGGCCTTCGGTCTGCTGACGTTCAAATTCGCCCGCGTGCTCTGGGTGCCGGGGAACCATGAGCTTTGGGCGATCGCCGGGCGCGAACCGCCGGAGCCGAAGGGCGTGGCGCGCTATCACAAACTGGTCGAGATTGCGCGGCGCTACGGGATTGTGACGCCGGAGGATCCGTTCGTCCGCTGGCCGGGACCCTTGCCGCAAGACCTTGGAACTGCGGACCAACTGATCCTCGCGCCTCTGTTTCTGCTCTACGACTACAGTTTCCGACCGGCCCATATTTCGCTCGACGATGTGGTGTCCTGGGCGGAGGAAACCCACAACGTATGCAGTGACGAATTGCTGCTGAGTCCGGATCCGCATGACAGCCGGATCGCCTGGTGTCGCGAGCGGTTGAAGCTCACGGATGCGCGGCTGTCGGCGGAAGTTCCCGAGAATGCGGCGACCGTCCTGATCAATCACTGGCCGTTTCGGCATGATCTCGTCCGGATCCCGCGGGTGCCAAGGTTCACGCCTTGGTGCGGGACCACCGCGACCAAGCAGTGGCATGTCCGGCATCGGGCCTATTCGGCGATCTCCGGCCACCTTCATACCCGTCGCACCGACGTGATCGATGGCACCCGGTTCGAGGAGGTGTCGCTCGGCTATCCGCGCCAATGGGATCAAAGCCGGGGAATGGCGTCCTATCTGCGACGGATCTTGTGACGCGGCGCGCGGTTGCAGGTGCGGTGCCGGCGGTGCAGGCTCTCGGCAAAAGACCACTCCAAAC
>CALAHL010000884.1 GCA_937891725.1 uncultured Rhodospirillaceae bacterium
ACGGCACCGGAGACCGGCACCTGGGCCCATGGCTTCTACGGCCATATCGGCAAGCATGCGATCTATGTGAACAAGGAGGTTCCCGGGCATCTGGCGAACCGGCTTCAGGCTGCCTTGTGGCGTGAGGCGGTGAATGCGGTTGAGGACGGGCTGGCCAGCGTGGAAGACGTGAACGCGGCGATCGCCCAGGGACCCGGCCTGCGTCTGGCCCTGATGGGGCCGCACATGATCTTCAATCTGACCGGAGGCAAGGCCGGGTTCCGAGGATTTCTCGATCAGTTCGCCCCCCCGATCGAAGGGTGGTGGACCGACATGCAGAAGACACCCAAGCTCACCGACGCTTTGAAGGAAAAATTGGCGCAAGGGATCAAGGACGAAATGGGCGACCGAACGATCGATGACCTGGAGCGGGAGAGAGACACAAGGCTGATCGCGCTGCTGCAGATGCTCAAACAGACGGAGACCCCGTCGTGAGCGCCGATCCCAAGGCTTCCAAACGCATCATTGTTATCGGCGCCGGAATTGTCGGCGTGACGACAGCCCTTCAGCTTCAAGCGGACGGCAATTCGGTGATGCTGCTGGATCCTGCCGCACCGGGCATGAGCACGTCGTTCGGCAATGCAGGCTCGATCTCCATGGGCGGGGTGTACCCGGTGAGCACGCCGGGCAACTGGAAACAGGTGCCCAAGATGCTGACCGACCCGGTCTCTCCCCTGCGGATCCGGTGGGATCACGTGCTGCGCAATCCCGGCTATTTCCTGCGGTTCCTGAAGGAAGGCACCCCGGGGCGGGTCGAAGCGAATTCGGTGGCGATGGCCGGGATCGCCCAGGAAGGCATGATCGCCCACCGCAAATTGGTCGCTCTGTGCAAGGCGGAGGATCTGGTGCGGCCGGTCGGCTGGTTGAAGGTGTATTCCAGCCAGCAGAGCTTCGACAAGACGACGCATGAGCGGGAGGTGATGGGGCGACGCGGCGTCAACATCGACGTGCTCGGGGCCGATGAAATCCGCCAGCTCGAACCGGGACTCAGCCCTCGGTTCACCCACGCCTGGCATCAGCCGGACAACGGCTTCGTGACCTCGCCGCTCAAGCTGACGGAAGCGTATTACGCAAAGTTCAAAGCGCTGGGTGGGGAATGGCGGGCGGAAAAGGTTCAACGCTTCGTGACCGGACCGGGCGGGGTCGAGACCGTGAACACCAACCACGATATTCATACTTGTGATGCAGTCGTGATCGCGACCGGTGCGCGGGCGGGGGAGCTGTCCGGCCTGCTCGGTGACCAGACGATGATCAGCGCGGAACGCGGCTACCATCTGAATTTCGATGTTGAGGTCGAAGGCACCTCCGATGGCGAGGTGCCGTTGCGGCGGCCGACAGTGTTCGGCGACTGGGGATTCGTGCTCTCGCCGATGCAGGACGGTCTGCGGATGACGACGGGCTCTGAATTCGCGTCGTCCGATGCGGCGCCGGATTTCCGACGGATCTACCGCATGGCGAAACTGGTGGACCAGGTGCTGCCGGGGGTCCGGACCAAGGTGAACCGGGAATGGGTCGGCCAACGCCCGTCGACACCGGACAGTGTGCCGACCTTGGGGCGGTCTCCGCGCCACGGCAATGTCTGGTACAATTTCGGCCACGGCCATCTGGGGCTGACCATGTCGGCCAAATCGGCCGAAGTTCTGGCGGATCTGATCGGGGGGCGGGACCCGGGCGTCGACATGACGCCGTATCGGGTGGACAGGTTCTGATCCGCGGGTGTTGTGTTGACGTGACGGTATCTAGTGCGGGCAAGCTCCCGACTGTTAACGTTGCTGTGGTTTGAATTCGGGGGGCTTGAGATGGCTGAAATTCTGATACCGGCCCGCAAGGGCAAGGCGACATGGCTGGCACGTGGCGGCTCGGTGAGGGTCATCAACACGCCCGGCAGTCAGGTCGTGGACACCTGGGCGTTCGTGGCCGGCGAGATGGACGAATGCATGTCGATGGAGCACAGCCGAGCGGCCATGAACCGGCTGACACCGAAAATCGGCGACACTCTGGTCACCAACCACCGCCGTCCGATCCTGACCCTGCACGACGACACGTCGGGGGAAGTCCACGACACGTTCATCGCCGCCTGCGACCGCTGGCGCTATGAAGGTCTCGGGGTCGAGGGATTTCACGACAATTGCGAGGACAATCTGCACGCGGCGCTGAAGGAGCTCGGTCTGAAAGCTCCGAAGACCCCGAGCCCGCTGAACCTGTTCATGAACATCCCCTGGCAGCTTTCGGGCGAGATCGACTGGAAACCGCCGGTCTCCGAGCCAAAGTCGTTCGTGATTCTGCGGGCCGAAATCGATTGCGTCGTGGTGTTCTCGGCCTGCCCGCAGGACATCATTCCGATCAACGGGGTCGGGTGCACGCCAAAGGACGCCCATTTCGAAGTGTTGGAGCCGGGTGCGTTCTAGACTCCGGAATGCCCCCGAGAACACAAAAGACTTTGAGGAGAGAGCGATGCCGTCTGTACTGATCACCGGAGCGAACCGCGGGATTGGCCTGGCCTTGGCCCGGCAATACGCGAGCGAGGGGTGGCGGGTGATGGCGACCTGCCGCGATCCCGCGGCCGCGACAGATCTGAGTGCGGTCGCTGGTGACATCGACCTTTATGCGCTGGATGTCACCAGCGATGAGAGCGTGTCGGCATTGGCCGACAGCCTTAAGGGCCAGCCGATTGACGTGCTGTTCAACAATGCCGGGATCAATCTGCAGAAGGGCAAGACGGTCGCCGAGGTCGATTTCGCGTCCTGGGCCAAAACCTTTGAGGTGAATGTCTACGCGCCGATCCGGGTTGCTAATGCGTTCCTGCCCCATGTGGCGGCCTCCGGTCAGAAGGTGATGGCGTTCACCTCGTCGCGCATGGGTTCGATCGAATTGGGCAGTGCTGCGACCAGCATGACCTACCGGTCCTCCAAGACTGCGCTCAACATGGCGGTCAAGGTCATGTCCAATGAGATCGCCGATCAGGGGATCACGTGCGTGTTGTTCCATCCGGGCCATGTGCGCACGGATATGGGCGGCAGTTCGGCCCCGGTTCTGCCGGAGGACAGTGCGGCCGGCATGCGCTCGGTTATTTCGACACTGACGCCGGAGGACAACGGCAGCTTCCGCAACTATGATGGCGAGACGTTGCCTTGGTAACCGATGCCGACCCGAAGCCTTTGGAGCATGAACGGTGAGCAAGACCGATGAGCCGGATACGTCGTCCGAGGACGGTTCCAACCAGCCGATCGACTTCTATTTCGATTTCTCTTCGCCCTACGCCTATCTGATTTCCGGCAAGATCGATGAGATGGCGCAATTGTACGGGCGCGCGGTGAACTGGCGTCCGGTGCTTCTGGGGGTGATTTTCAAGACCACCGGGGCGGTGCCGCTGTTGGATCAGCCGCTCAAGGGCACCTATTCCCGGCGTGATATGGAGCGGATGGCACGGTTGTATGGAGTGCCGCTGGCGTTCCCCGAGGTTTCGCCATTCCCCAGCGTTCCCGCGGCCCGGGCGATCTATTGGATCCAGGATCAGGACCCCAAACTTGCCCGCAAGGTGGCACGCGCCCTGTTTGACGAGGCCTGGGGCAAGGGCGGAGATATCCGGGATGCCGAGGCTGTGGTCCGGATCGCGGCTGAAGCCGGGGTCGACGCGGCGACGCTGACAGCAGCCCTGCAGGACAATGCGGTCAAGGAGCGGCTGAAGACCGAGATCGAGGCTGCGATGGCGGCCGGTGTCTGCGGCTCGCCGTTTTTCATTGTGGACGGCGAGCCGTTCTGGGGCGCCGACCGCCTGGATCAGGTCGAACATTGGCTCGCTACAGGCGGCTGGTGACGGCCGTTTAGCCGAGAGAGTTTCATGACACGTATTCAATCCCGGCTGGACACCCGTTCGGACGCGTTCAAGGCGAATGCGGCACGCACTCAGGAACTGGTCGCCGAATTGCGGGACAAGGTCGCCGGCATCGGGCTCGGCGGCGGAGAGCGGTCGCGCCAGCGGCATCTGGACCGGGGCAAGCTGTTGCCACGCGACCGGGTGAAGGCGCTGCTGGATCCCGGCGCCCCTTTCCTCGAGTTCAGCCAATTGGCTGCGACCGGAATGTACGGCGACGAAGTACCGGCCGCCGGCATCATCACCGGGATCGGCCGGATCTCGGGCCGGGAATGCGTGGTAGTCTGTAACGACGCGACGGTGAAGGGCGGGACCTATTATCCGCTGACCGTCAAAAAGCACCTGCGGGCCCAGGATATCGCGCGCGAGAACAACCTGCCTTGCGTCTATCTGGTCGACAGCGGCGGCGCCAACCTGCCGAACCAGGATGAGGTGTTTCCCGACCGCGACCATTTCGGCCGGATCTTCTACAATCAGGCCAACATGTCGGCCGAGGCCATTCCGCAGATCGCTGTGGTGATGGGCAGCTGCACGGCGGGTGGTGCCTATGTGCCGGCCATGGCCGATGAAAGCATCATTGTGAAGGGGCAGGGGACGATCTTCCTCGGCGGCCCGCCTCTGGTGAAGGCTGCGACCGGCGAAGTCGTGACGGCCGAGGATCTCGGCGGCGCCGAGGTGCACTCCAAGATCTCCGGCGTGACCGATCACATGGCCAGCTCCGATCCGCACGCCCTGTCGATCGCGCGCCGGATCGTCGGCAATCTCAACCGGCCCAAGATTCCTAATATCGAGATGCGGACCCCAGTCGCCCCCGCCTATGATCCGTCCGAGCTGTACGGTGTGATGTCGGACGATCTGCGCAAGCCGGTCGATATCCGGGAGGTGATCGCCCGGATCGTCGACGGCAGCGAGCTGGATGAGTTCAAGCCGCTCTATGGCGCGTCGCTGGTCACTGGCTTCGCGCATATCCACGGCTACCCGATCGGCATTGTCGCGAATAACGGCATCCTGTTCTCGGAATCCGCCCTCAAGGGCGCGCATTTCATCGAGCTGTGCTGCCAGCGTGGGATTCCGCTGCTGTTCCTGCAGAACATCACCGGCTTCATGGTCGGCCGGAAATACGAAGCGGGCGGCATCGCCAAAGACGGCGCCAAGCTGGTCACCGCGGTCGCCTCCGCCAAGGTTCCGAAGTTCACGGTGATCGTCGGCGGCTCGTTCGGGGCCGGAAACTACGGCATGTGCGGCCGCGCCTATTCCCCCCGCATGCTCTACACGTGGCCGACCGCACGGATCTCGGTGATGGGCGGCGAGCAGGCGGCCAACGTTCTGGCCCAGGTGCGGCGCGACGGCATGGAGGCGCGCGGCGAGACCTGGCCCGCCGAGGACGAGGAAGCCTTCAAGGCGCCGATCCGCGCCCAGTACGAAACGCAGGGCCACCCTTACTACGCCTCCGCCCGGCTCTGGGACGACGGCGTCATCGATCCAGCCGACACCCGTACCGTGCTGGCCCTGTCCCTGTCGGCCGCGTTGAACAAACCCATCGAGCGCACCACCTTCGGGGTGTTCCGAATGTGACCTCGAAAAAGAACTGGTAAGCCCGACATGAAACACGCCTTGAAGCGCCCCGAAGATCTGGTTCTGTCTGTCGAAGGGGGCGTGGCGCGTCTCACCATCAATCGGCCGCAGATCCGGAATGCGTTCGATGATGTTCTGATTCACGATCTGACGGCTTTGCTCAAGGATCTGGCCGGGCGGGCGGAGCTCCGCTGTCTGGTGCTGTCCGGTGAGGGCAAGGCGTTTTCCGCCGGTGCCGACCTCGACTGGATGCGCCGGGCCGGTGCCCAGGGTGAGCACGAGAATTTCCGCGACGCCCACAAACTGGCCGAGCTGATGCAGACCCTCGACACGATGCCGGTCACCACAATCGCGCGGGTCAACGGGGCGGCGATGGGCGGCGGGGTCGGACTGACCGCAGCCTGCGACATCGCGATTGCCGGTGCGGACGCGATCTTCGCACTGTCCGAGGTCAAGCTCGGCATCATTCCGGCGGCGATCAGCCCTTATGTGATCCGCTCCATCGGCGTCCGCAACGCGCGCCGCTATTTCCAGACAGGTGAGCGCTTCGATGCCACGGTCGCCATGCGGTTGGGTCTGGTGCATGAGGTTGTCCCGGACGCCGAGCTGGATGCGGCGGTCGACAAGATCGTCGCCGAACTCCTCACCACCGCGCCGATCGCCACCCGCGCCGCCAAGGACCTGATCCACATGATCGAGGTCGACATGGCCGACAGCGGCATCGACGACACCCTGCTGCGCGATGTCGCCCAGCGGATCGCCCAGCAGCGCGCCACCCCGGAAGCCAAGGAAGGCCTGAGCGCGTTCCTGGAGAAGCGGAAGCCGAACTGGGTGACGTGACGCGCGCCTCGGTGAAATCCCTGCACATTTGACCCTGCGTTACCCTTTCCGTCCTCTCCCCACCCCGCTAATCTCCCGGTCCCGCGAACCGCGCACCGAGTCCAACCATGTCCGAAAGCCGTCCGCTCCGCTCCCTGCTGATCGCCAATCGGGGCGAGATCGCCTGTCGGGTGGCACGGACGGCCCGGGCAATGGGGATCCGCACGATCGTGGTCTATTCGGAGGCCGATGCCGACGCGCCCCATGTCCGGGCCTGCGACGAGGCCTGGCCGGTCGGCCCGGCACCCGCCGCCGAAAGCTATCTGGTCAGTGACCGGATTCTCGATATCGCCAAACGCTCCGGTACCGATGCCGTGCATCCCGGCTACGGCTTCCTGTCCGAGAACGCGGAATTTGCGAAGGCGTGCGGAGCGGCCGGGATCATTTTCGTCGGCCCGCCCGCAAGTGCGATCGAGGCGATGGGCTCCAAGGCCGGCGCGAAGGCGCTGATGGAGAAGGCGGGTGTTCCGTTGGTGCCTGGGTATCACGGCGCCGATCAGAATGACGGCACGCTGGCCGATGCGGCCCGCGCCATCGGATTTCCGGTCCTGCTCAAGGCATCGGCCGGCGGCGGCGGCAAGGGCATGCGGGTGGTCCGGTCGGAGGATGAACTGCTCGCCGCGATCGGCGCCGCCAAGCGCGAGGGCAAATCCTCGTTCGGGGACGACCGGCTGATTGTCGAAAAATACCTTGAGCGTCCGCGCCATGTCGAGGTGCAGGTCTTCGCCGACACCCACGGCAATACGGTCCACCTGTTCGAGCGTGACTGCTCGGCCCAGCGGCGCCATCAGAAGGTGCTGGAGGAGGCGCCCGGCCCCGGGATCGATCCCGCGACCCGCGACCGGCTCGGCACGGCGGCGGTCGATGCGGCGAAAGCGGTCGGCTATGTCGGAGCAGGCACGGTTGAGTTCATCATGGACGAGAGCGGGTCGTTCCATTTCATGGAAATGAACACCCGCCTGCAGGTCGAACATCCGGTGACCGAAGCCATTTCGGGCGTTGACCTTGTGCGTGAACAGATTCGCGTTGCCGCAGGCCTTGAACTGTCCTTTACACAGGAAGATCTGGAAATTCACGGCCATGCGATTGAATGCCGCATCAATGCCGAAGATCCGGAAACCTTTGTGCCGT
>CALAHL010000885.1 GCA_937891725.1 uncultured Rhodospirillaceae bacterium
CCCTGGATGCTGACGGCATCTTCCTGGCGCTGGACGTGGACACCAAGGCCGAACTGGGTGCGTATCTTTCGCTCTATGGTCCGGCGATCCCGACCGTTGCCGGATGCGGCATGTTGGCAGGCCTGTACCGCACGCCACTGATTCATGTCCGGGTCCGCTGCTATTTCTCGAACACACTGCCCCTCGACGCCTATCGTGGGGCCGGACGGCCCGAGGCGGCCTATGTGGTGGAGAGGATGGCGGATATCGCCGCCAAGGCGATGGGGCTGAGTCCCGACGACATCCGGCGCCGCAATTTCATCGCTCCCTCCGCCATGCCCTACACCACGCCGCTAGGCGAGACCTACGACAGCGGCGATTTCGCCGCGCATCTCGACAAGGCAATGGCACTCGCCGACTGGTCGGGTGCCGAGGGCCGCAAAAAGGCCTCCCGGGCTGCCGGCAAACTCCGCGGGATCGGCATGTCCTGCTATGTCGAGGCCTGTGGTGGTGGCGGGCCGGAATGGGCCAATCTGACGGTCGGTACCGACGGCAAGATCACGGTTCCGATCGGCACAAAATCGACCGGGCAGGGTCATGAGACGGCCTATAGTCAGCTTGTTGCGGGAGCGTTCGGGATCGACAACGAGGATGTCCGAATTCTTCAGGGCGACACAGCGGATATCGAGAAGGGGGCCGGCACCGACGGCTCTCGCTCGCTGCCGGCGGGTGGCATGGCACTTGATCTGGCGATCACGGCCATAATCGAGAAGGGCAAGCGACTGACGGCCCACGTTCTGGAGGCAGCCGAGGCGGACATCGAGGTGGCCGACGGCCGCTTCCGGGTAGCAGGAACCGACAAGGCGCTGACCCTGTCGGAACTGGCGGTCGCGGCCAATGATCCGGCCCAGCTGCCGGAGGGCATGGAGCCGGGGCTTGAGGCCAAGGAGAGCTATAAGCCCAAGGCCTCGACCTATCCCAATGGCACCCATGTCTGTGAGCTGGAGGTCGATCCGGACACCGGCGTGGTTCAGGTGCTGCGATTCACCGTGGTCGACGACTTCGGCGAGGTTGTGAACCCGATGCTGTTGCAGGGCCAGGTCCATGGCGGTGTCGCGCAGGGGATCGGCCAAGCCCTGCTGGAGGACTGCGTCTACGACACCTCGGGCCAGCTGTTGACCGGCTCGCTCCTGGACTACTGCCTGCCGCGCGCCGACAACCTGCCGGTCGTGGCGTTCGAGATGAGCCCGACCCGGTGTGCGACCAACGTGCTCGGCCTGAAGGGTTGCGGGGAGGCAGGTGCGATCGGCGCGCCGCCGGCGGTGATCAATGCGCTCTTGGATGCGTTGGCGGAGGTTGGGGTGACCGACATCGACATGCCGGCGACGCCACAAAAGGTTTGGGCCGTGATCCACGGGGCCCGCAGCGCCCAAGCGGCGGAGTAGGCCGATGAGTACGCCTGATTTTCGGGGCCATGATCCCAAGGCTCTGCTGGATGCGATTTCCGTGATTGCGCGGGAGGCGGGGGAGGTGATCCTGCCCTATTACCGCGAGGAGATCGTGGTAGATGACAAACGGGACGGCAGCCCTGTAACGGCGGCAGACCGAGCGGCGGATGCGCTGATCGTGCCGGCTTTACGGTCGTTGACGCCCAATATTCCGGTTGTGTCGGAAGAGAGCGTCGAAGCGGGAGATGTTCCCGATGTCTCCGGCGGGGTTTTCTGGTTGGTCGATCCCTTGGACGGCACCAAAGAGTTCATCAACAAGCGGGACGATTTCACGGTCAATATCGGCCTGATCTCGGATGGTAAGCCGGTATTGGGTGTGCTGCTGACCCCAGTCGACGGCTTGCTCTCGGCCGGTGCCCTCGGGATAGGCGCTTGGGAAGAGGCGGCGGACGGGACCCGCACCCCGATCTTGGTCCGGGAAAGCGACCCCGATGGCCTGGTGGTGGTCGGCTCTCTCAGTCATCGCAACCCGGAACTTGAAGCCTATATTGCGAGCCTGAAGGTCGCGCGTTCGGTCAGCCGGGGCTCGGCCCTGAAGTTCACCTTGGTGGCCAAGGGCGAGGCTGATGTCTACCCGCGCACCGGGCCGACGATGGAATGGGATACAGCAGCCGGTCACGCCGTGCTCCTTGCAGCGGGCGGCAGTATGACCACATTCGACGGAGCGCCGTTCCGCTATGGCAAACCGGATTTCCGCAATGGGTATTTTATCGCGAGGGGACTTTAGCAGAAGCATTTGCATCGGCCTGCTGGGGCTGATGCTGTCGTCCTGCGCCGCGCCGGATAGGCCCGAACCAGAGGCTCCGCCGGTTGCTCGTCATCCGATCCTTCCAGTGCAGCACAGTGGATCAGATCGGCTCGAAAATCAGCAACGCGCTACCGGTACCACCGGCAATGTCGAGCCACTGAGTGGACCGAACGCCAAATCGTCCCGTATGCCACGGTCCGGTGCCCGGATCGAGCGGGAGATGCCGAAGCCGGCTGAGGCGATCGAGACCAGGACATATCCGACTCCAAAGGTTCCGGGCCGCGGGTTTGATACCGCCCCGGTCGGCACGATCGACACCCGTCCCGGCACCATCAGGCCGCCCTATCTGGAGATTCCGGGAAGCTAGGTTGTGGTCCGGGATTTCAGTCGTCGGTTTGATACCTCGGAGTTCGGACCCATGTAACATTTGGGGAACCTACGGGGCGTCTAACCGTTAGGCTTCCTGTGAGGCGTCGGGACTACGGCGCGCCTTTTCCAAATCCTCAATCCACCTGAGGGCCATTATGTCGGATACCCATGACACCATCGTCGACGTGATCATTGCGGAACACGCCCGTTTGAGATCGGGCTTCGACAATCTGGACGCTTTGCCGGACGACGATCGGCAGGGCCGAAAGAACCTGTGGAAGGATCTGAAGAAGGACCTGCTCGCCCATCATGACGCCGAGGAAGACACTCTGTTTGCCGCGCTGGTTCAGACGACCGCCGACGCCCGGCACGAGAGCCTCCACGCGGTGTCCGAACACGGCGAACACAAGAAAATTCTCGAGCAGATGGAGGATTTATCCTTCGATCATGACGAATGGCAGGCCAAGCTGGCGGAACTGCGCCACGACGTCATCCACCATTTGGACGAGGAAGAGGAAGATGTCCTTCCGATCGCGCGGGACGTTTTGACGAAAGAAAAATCCAGGGCTTTGGCTAAGGCGTACAGCGCCGCCAAGGACGGATGAACGGGCGTTTAAACCTGCAACCGCAGGCAGTCGAGTCACGGATCTCTGCGGTGGCAGGTGCGACTCTAGTCGATCACGTCGCCGCAGGTTTCCAGCGCGCCTCCGACTATGTCGCCGATCAGAGGCACGATCCGCACCACGCTGCCGCTGGCCCGGCACGGCGCTGCCGCGGCCGAGCAGGCCGACACCGCGCCGGCAACCAGCAGAATGGCCATCATGCGGGCGGCGAGGTCGTGGCGGGCGCGTATCATCATGGTCTCCTCCGGGATGCAGGTCTCCCGAGCTGATAAGCAAGATCCAGGCCCGTTTCGCGATGGCGCATTTTTCGTAAGCCTGGGTTGGGCAGAAGTCACCGCCGCCGTTCGCCTACCAGATTGATCATGTTGCCCGCGAAGATGGTCACGCCGCCGATCAAGATGAATGGGTTCCAGGGCTCGCTGTAGAACACGTAGCCGATCACCGCGATCAGCGGCAGCCGGATGAAATCCATCGGTGCGACTACGGCGGCGTCCGCGTGTCGCATCGCATGGGCCACACACCAGTGCGAGCACAGCCCGCCCAGCCCGATCAGAAAGATCCACGGCAGGCTATCCGGCTCTGGCGTGACCCAGAACCAGATGGCCGGCCCAACGCCAATCACCAGTTGGATCAGGTTCATCCAAAAAATGATGGTGAGCGGGCTCTCGGTCTGGGCCATGTGTCGGGTGAACACGAAGACTGAGGCGTACAGCACCGCCGCGCCCACCATCGCCAAGGTGCCCTTGGTCGATTCCACCGCCTCGAGCATTTCAGGTCCGGGCCGGACGATCACCAGGATTCCGATGAAGCCCATCAGAACGCCGATCACCCGCCAGCGCGTGAATCCCTCGCCAAGGAAAATGGCGGCCAGAATGGCGGTCCAGATCGGCACGGTAAATTCGATCGAGAACACCGCTGCGAGCGGCAGCAGGCTGATGGCATAGACCCAGCCGAGCTGTCCGAAGTAGTGAATGCAGTTCCGCGCGAGATGCAGGCCCGGGTGCTGGGTTGCGACCCGCCGGAACATGCCGCCGCCGCCGATCACCGCGAACGGCATCAGAATGATGACGCAGATCAGGCTGCGGAAGAACAGCGCCTGTACCACCGACATCCCCAAGGTCAGCTCGCGCGCCGCAATGGCCATCGTGGTGAACGACGCCAGCGCTCCAAGCATCCAGAAGCAGGCCCGCAGCGTGTTCGTTGTCAGAACGGTCGGCGGTGCCGATGTGGCGGGCGGAGAGGCGGACACAGAGAGACTCCGAGGTTGCAGGTCGGGGGCGCAGAGGAGACACGGGCCTGCCCGGCGGGTCAAGCGTGCAGGACCGTCGCGCCGTCATGGGAGAGGGTTGAATTATGAATCACGACCAATTTGGTCCCCTATCCCCTTGACCCTTTCGGAGGGTCGGCTTATCTAATTGGGACCGGAAAGGTACGGATTGAAATGATACGTCTCAATCGGATGACCGACTATGCGATCGTGATCCTGGGCCAGATGGCGCAGGATGTCGGGCGCGTGCGGACTGCCGGCGCCTTGGCCGAGGCGACCGGCGTGCCGGTGCCGACCGTTTCCAAAATCCTGAAAATCATGGGCGGTGCCCGTCTGGTGACCCCTCATCGGGGCGCCAAGGGCGGCTATTCGCTCGACGCGCCGGCGGCCGACGTGACGGTTACCGCGATTGTCCAGGCCCTGGAAGGCCCGATCGCATTGACCGCCTGTGTCGATGGCGCCGAAGACGCCTGTGAGGTCGAGAGCCTGTGCCCGATGCGCGGGAATTGGAACCGGGTCAACGACGCGATCCGGTCGGCCCTGGACAAAGTCACGCTGGCCGACATGTTGGATCCGAACGAGATGTTTCCGGTGCGGGCTATGCCCGCGGCGGAGCCGAAGATTAACCTCGCGACCCTGCCGGTCGCGGGCGAATAGTAGCGGAGAGGGAGCAGCACGATGGTCGCGACAGCGGACACAGTACGCCAAGTCGAGGACGTCACCGGCAAGGAGTACAAGTACGGGTTTTCCACCGTGCTTGAGATGGACATGGCTCCGAAGGGCCTGAATACGGACATCATCCGGTTCATCTCCGCCAAGAAGGAAGAGCCGGAGTGGCTGCTGGATTGGCGCCTGAAGGCTTACGACCAGTGGCTGACCATGCAGGATCCGGATTGGGCCAAGGTTGGCTATCCGCCGATCGACTACCAGGATCTCTACTATTACGCCGCCCCTAAGAACATG
>CALAHL010000886.1 GCA_937891725.1 uncultured Rhodospirillaceae bacterium
TGGTCCTCGGCAAACAGGCGGCCTGTCTGCGGGTGGTCGGCGACCGCAATCCGGACCCGGAACTGGCCGCGCTGGAACTGGAACTGAAGGATCTCGGCAACTCGATCGGGATGGGGGCGATGGGGTTCGTCGGATCCTCGATGGTGGTCGATTGCCATATCGAGGTCGGCTATACCCATACCGGCGGTATGCCGATGAGCGTGCATTGCTTCTGTCTGTCCTCGCGCCGCGCGACCGCCAGATTGCACGCCGACGGACGGGTGGAATACCGCACGGATCCCCACTGGTTCACACCGTACATGCGGCGAGATTCGGTCGAATGGTCAAATCTCGCCACGGAGGCTGCGGAATGACCGGCAAAACTCTCAGGGAAGTTCGGCTGCAGACCCCGGTGACGCCCGAGGCCCTGGCGAAGCTGGAACTCGGTGACGTGGTCTATCTGGACGGAATGATCTACACAGCCCGGGAGGGCGTCTACAAACGGATCCTGCAGGACGGCGAGCCTTCACCGCTCGATTTCGCCACCACCACCAACGTCAATTTCCATTGCTCGCCGGCCGCTTCGGTCAATCCGGACGGCAGCTTCAACATCGGTGCGGTCACAGCGACCGCCAGCTTCCGGTTCTCGAAATGGCTGCCGAAATGGTTCGAGGTCTCGGGCGCCAAGATCATCATCGGCAAGGGCGGGATGAGTGAGGCGGATTATCGGGACGTGTTCGTGCCGGCGGGCGCAATCTATCTGACGACCGTCGGCTACGGCACCGGTGCGCTTTTGGGTCGCGGTATCCGAAAGGTTCGGGCCGCCCACTGGCTCGACCAACTGGGCATCGCGCAGGCCATGTGGGTGCTGGAGGTGGAGAAGTTCGGCCCGCTGCTGGTCGAAAGCGATCTGGACGGCAATTCCCTGTTCGAACGCAACAACCGGGTCGTCAACCAGGGCCTCGCCCGGCTCTACGAGGGTCTGAAGGCGCCCAGCCTCGCGCGGTACGGCGAAACCGATGATCGGAGCGAGGAGTTGATTGGATAGCGGCGGAGGCACTCCATATTGAACAGGGGGGCTGTTTGGATCTGATCGGATGCCGCCATGCGCACCTTTTTTTCGACCGTTCTTCTGGTTCTCCTGACCGGCTGCGTGACCGCGCAGAATTCTGCAGGGATTCCGGATTCCGTGGCCCGCCGGGACTATCTGCGATATGCGGGTTCGTCCGGGCCGGTCTATCTGCGGGTGATGACCTGGCCGCTGCGCCTGGGCGCGCAGCCGGACGTGGGTGATGCCATGGCGGTGGCCGCGACCGGGGCGGTGTTAGGTTTGCCGACCGCGTTCACCGCCGATCCCGGCGCGGCGCCGCAGCCGCAGTTCCGGATCGTCGCCACCTTCGATTATCCGCCGCCGCTGTCGCCGAGCGCCTTGTGCGCCGCCGACCAGGCCGACCGGGGACCGGCGGTGTCTGCCGACGGCAGCGAGACCAGCCTGCTGCTGGCCTTCTGCACCCGCGGCGAGCTTCTGGCCGGAACCCGGGTGCGCGGTCCCTGGATCGGAAACACCAACGACCCGGAGTTCCGCCAAATGGTCCGCTCGGGGATCCGGGAGATGTTCTCCTTCGACGATCCCCGCTACGACAACCCCCGTCTGGTGGGCGGCTTCGGCTACGGACATCACTACGGCATCCGCCATCACCATGGGTTCCCCCACCACCATCACCGCGGCAGGTCGGCCGTATTCGGTTTCGGAACGGGCTGGTAGCGCCCGTCGCGCCTATTTGTTCGCCCGGTTCTCCACCAGATCGTCGACCACCGCCGGATCGGCGAGGGTGGAGGTGTCGCCCAGGCTGTCATGCTCGTTGGCGGCGATCTTGCGCAGGATGCGGCGCATGATCTTGCCGGAGCGGGTCTTCGGCAGGCCCGGCGCCCATTGGATCACGTCGGGGCTGGCGATCGGGCCGATATCCTTGCGGACCCACTGCACCAGCTCCTTGCGGAGTTCGTCGGACGACTCCACGCCCGAATTCAGGGTGACATAGGCGTAGATAC
>CALAHL010000887.1 GCA_937891725.1 uncultured Rhodospirillaceae bacterium
GCGATGTTGGCGAACGGGCCGCCATGAATGAAGGCTGGGTTGTTCTCCAGGGTCTGAACCAGGTTCGGGGCCAAGGCGTCCTTCAGCAGCACCGTCATCGCCCCGTCGGCCTCGAGTTCGGCGGCCGTGACCGGTGTCTTGTCACGGGTATAGGCGACCACGATCCGTCCGAGCCGGCGCTTCAGATCCTCGATACCGGTCGATAGGCACAGGATGGCCATGATCTCGGAGGCGACCACGATGTCGAACCCGTCTTCGCGCGGGAACCCGTTCGCGACCCCGCCGAGCGAGCCGACAATCGAGCGCAAAGCCCTGTCGTTCATGTCGATCGCCCGCTTCCAGCCGACGCGGCGCGGGTCGATCTGCAGCGCATTGCCCCAGTAAATGTGGTTGTCCAGCATTGCCGCCAGCAGGTTGTTGGCAGCTGCGATCGCGTGGAAATCTCCGGTAAAGTGTAGGTTGATGTCCTCCATCGGGACCACCTGGGCATAGCCGCCGCCGGCCGCTCCACCCTTCACGCCGAAACATGGGCCGAGCGATGGTTCCCGCAGGCAGATCGCCGCCTTTTTGCCGATCCGGTTGAGCGCATCGCCCAGGCCGACAGTGGTGGTGGTCTTGCCTTCGCCGGCCGCTGTCGGGTTGATGCCGGTGACCAGGATCAATTTGCCGTCTGGTTTGTCCTCCAGGCTCGCCAGATAGCCAAGGTCGATCTTTGCCTTGGTATGGCCGTAGGGGATGAGATGTTCTGCGGGAATGCCGAGCTTCGCTCCGACATCCATGATCGGCTGCATCTTCGCGTCGCGCGCGATTTCAATGTCGGACATCACCATGGTCTAGACCTTCTCGATTGTGGCTTCTTTTGACTTGGCACCCAGCCGGAGTTCTAGGACGACATCTGGCTTCGGTAAATCGTCCTCCTCGCTTTGCACCACACGGTTTCGTCCCGAGCGTTTCGCCCGATAAAGCGCTTCGTCCGCCTGACGCAGCATGAGGTCTAGGGATATCGCTCCGGCGACCGTGCAGTCGTGTGAGGCCAAGCCGATGCTGACCCTATGATGGATCACCTGATCGTCAACGATCGTGGGATTGTCGGCGAACCGGGCGCGCAATCTCTCACAATGCGCCAGTGCGTCTGTGCATGATGACGCATCGAACAGGATGGCGAATTCTTCCCCGCCCATCCGGCACACCATGTCCTGTTCCTGCCGGCTGTCGCGCAGCAACTCAGCAAAATCCACCAGAACCTGGTCGCCAGCACCATGGCCGAATGTGTCGTTTATGACTTTAAAATGGTCAAGGTCGAGCAATGCCAAGCTCCAGCGTCCCTGCGCCGGAATCTGGAGGATGGCGTCAACCGTCTGTTGGAAACCGCGGCGGTTCAACAATCCGGTCAAAGGGTCCACCGTGGCGGCCACGTTGGCGGTGTCCCGTTCGCGCTGCAGCAGGCGGATCGACAGGGCAACAGAGACCGTCAGAATCGAGACTTCGACCAAGGAAGCGATCGTGATCGCGTCGTAGTTCGAGGTGCTCGTCCAATCATTCGGCAAGAATTTGAAGGCGATATGCAACGCCAACACGGCTGCTGTCAGGCCCATCGTTCCCCAGGCCGCGCAGAACAGCAGAACCGAGAGTGATCGGATTCGACGAATAATCAGTAGGGAGCAGAACCAGAGCCACAACGGAACGAACAACGACGCCATGAGGAGCGGGACCGTGACCTGCAGAGAGCCACCGAAGATCCCGTACACCGCCCCAATCGCCAATAGCGCCGCGGCACTCACGTTTGCCCGGTGAGCCCAAGGGGCATGGTCAGTCAACGAGAGATAAGATGTTGAAAACATCAGCGCACAGGACATGGCGGCCAATACCGGACCTTGGAACCCTAACTTTTGAATCCAAGGGTAGTCTGGGAAAACGAATTGATAGGCGAAGCCATAAAATATAAACATCGATAAGCTCAGAAAAAATAAATATCCTGAATAATACGCGAAGCTCTTTTGTTTCATAATAATAGAAAAAATCAGCCAAAGAACGGACATCGTTCCTAAAACAATGCTGATCGACGAGAATTTGAGCTGATGAATGGCCTCGTAGAACTCGAAAGAGTCACTATCCCAAAGCTTGATGCCGATATTCATTCGACGCGTGGTATCCATTCCGATGCGGAGGGTGAAATCCTGCACCTCACCGGGAGCCACGGTGCTTCTATATGCCAAACCTGGGAATGAGACCGGTCGGGACGAAAACGGCTCACTGTTGCTGATCGTCCGGGTCCGGGTCTCGCCTGTGGTGGACACCATCCGGACATCCATGGTGTCAAGAAATGCGAGGTCGTGCGCGAACACAAAACTTCTCGGTTCGGGGGAGGTGTTCGTTGCGGAAAAGCGGATCAAGAAATGCCGACCTGAGAGCCCCCTGTCCAAATCCATGAGGGTGATAGGCGCCCAGCCTTCCGCCGTCGGTTCCAGATCCGGTCCGGGCTGAGCGACGGCATAGGTCGCCGGATCGAGCAGATAGACTCCGTCGATCGTCGTTCCGACATCGAAATATTGCGATGTGTCGGCGGCCGCCGCCTGGGTAACCGCGAAATTGATCCAGCCGGTCGCGATGAGAATGAGACCGAGGTACATGGATCGAAATGCAGACATTCCGGAATTGGTCCTTGGGGCGGATGGCGGTTGTTGTGCGCCAAGCGACTATAGCTCAGTTTCGACTGAGCTAACCCCTAATGTGCAGATTTATCGAGAGCTGCCGGTTCCGGAGGGACCGGGACGGCCGGCCTCGACGTTCTAGCTCTAGGCAGGAGCTCAGTCCGACTGAGGTGGTTTCGGTGCGGATGGTCCTTTGCGATGCGGTTTCTTGGATTTGCCCTTGCCGGGTTTGCCGTCTCCGGGTTTACCGTCGCCAAATTTCGACTTTCCGAACTTCGGTTTCCCAAACTTGGCGCCGGGCTTGCCAGCATTGTCCTTTGGCCGTTTCGGCTTCTTCGGCTTGCGTTCCGGCGTTGCGCCGGTGTCCGCGGCGGCGATGGGGGAGGTGTCGACTGGCGGCGTGAAGACGTCCCGGGAGGGCCGTCCGGAGTCATCGTCGGTTTCGCGTTTTCGCATCAGCGGGCGGGCGCCGGGCTCGGCAGCGGCTCGCGGCGGGCGTGGGGCGCGGGGTTCCGGAGTGCTCGTCGGTTGGCTCGGTGCGCCTCCCGGAATTCGGTCGACCGTGATCGTCTTCTCAACCTTGCGGGTCGGGCCAACGGCTTCCAGGAACTTGTCGACCGCGCTCGGATGCATCTCCACATGAGTTTCCGTCTCGTGGATCTTGATGGCGCCGACGTCGGTTTTTGTGATGTTGCCGGCGCGGCACAGCATCGGGAGCAGCCAGCGGGCCTCGGCACTGTGGGTGCGGCCAACCGACAGGCGCAGCCAGACCCCGCCTTCAAAATCGTCCCGACGTTTGCGCGGCTCGTCGCGCGGCCCCCGGTCTCCGCGTTCCGCACGGTTGCTGCGGTCGCCCCGATCTCCACGCTCACCCCGGTCGGCCCGTTCGTGGCGTTCACCACCCGACGGGCCGTCCAGCAGTTCCTCCGGTGCCGCCAGCCCAGCCATCCGCTTGCGCAGAAAGGCGACGGCAACCGCTTGGGCGTCGTGGCGCGTCAACAGCTCGGCCGCGAACGCGCGCTCCGCCTCGGTGGTTTCCCCGCCGAGGTCCGAATCCTCCAGAATGCGTTGCCGGTCCAAGGCCAGGATCTCATCGGCCGAAGGGGGCTTGCCCCAGCTTGCTTCGATGCCCGCATTCGCCAACAGGCGTTCGGTATGACGCCGGCGGGAGTAGGGCACGATCAGGGTCGACACACCTTTGCGTCCGGCGCGGCCGGTTCGGCCACTCCGATGCAGGAGCGATTCCGGATTCTTCGGCAGATCGGCGTGAATCACCAGTTCCAGGTTCGGCAAATCGATCCCGCGCGCCGCCACATCCGTCGCGATACAGACCTTCGCACGACCGTCCCGCAGCGATTGAAGCGCATGGGTCCGGGCGCTTTGGCTCAGCTCGCCTGACAGGGCCACCACGGAGATCCCGCGGTTGGTGAAGCGGCTGGTCAAATGGTTGACGGTCGCACGGGTCCCGCAGAACACGATGGCGGATGCCGCATCCACGTGCCGCAGCACATTGATGATGGCGTTTTCCCGATCGTTCGGGGCGCAGGCCAGTGCCCGATACTCGATATCGCCATGCTGGCGTTGCTCGCCGGCGGTGGTGATGCGGACCGCATCCCGCTGGTAGCGCTGTGCGAGGGAGGCGATGGTCTTGGGAACGGTGGCCGAGAACATCAGGGTGCGTCGACTTTCCGGCGCGGACTTGAGGATGAACTCAAGATCCTCGCGGAAGCCCAGGTCGAGCATCTCGTCGGCTTCGTCCAGCACGACCACCTTCATGCGGGTCATGTCCAGGGACCCGCGTTCGATATGATCCTTCAAACGTCCGGGCGTCCCGACCACGATATGGGCACCGCGCTCCAGCGCCCAGCGCTCGGTCCGCATATCCATCCCGCCGACGCAGGAGACCACCGAGGCGCCGGTGAACTCGTAAAGCCATTCCAACTCACGCTTCACCTGAAGCGCCAACTCCCGGGTCGGCGCCACGGCCAAGGCAAGCGGTGCCGGCGCGCGTTCGAAATGATCGGCACCGTCAAGCAAGGTCGGGGCCATGGTCAGCCCGAAGGCCACGGTCTTACCCGAGCCGGTCTGCGCCGAGACCAAGGCGTCGGCATCGCGCATCTCGGACGCAAGAACCGCCTGCTGAACCGGGGTCAGCGTCTCATATCCGCGCTTGGCCAATGCCTTACCGAGCGCCGGAACAACGCCTTCAAATTCCGTCATGTCATATCTTTCGGGGTGCCTGCGATCGGCCGGTCGGGAAACGCATTTCCCTCGGTGGGATCAGCAGCGCCGCGCCTTGAGCGCGTGATCTGAGTTGAAGCGGCGCGCACCATAGGCGCGGACACGTGAAATGTACAGCGAAGAGGTTGCCTCCGGTCGAACTTGTCCGCGCGGTTCGACCGTCCGGATGGGCTACGCCGTGAGCAGGTCGGTCAAAGCCCTTGGCGGAATAAGGCCATCCCTGTCCCGCAGCAACGAGTTGAAATCCTCGATGTTGAGCGGTCTCGAGAAATAATAGCCTTGAATCATATCACACTGGTAAGAGCGCAAGATCAGATATTGACCGATATTTTCGACGCCCTCGGCGACCACGGTTTTGCCGAGATTGGTGCCGATTTCGATGATCTGGCGGACCAGCACGCCCTTCTGCGTGTCCGTCACGATGTCCGTCACGAAGGACCGGTCGATCTTCAGGGTATCGATCGGCAACTGGTGCAAATACGACAAGGACGAATGCCCGGTCCCGAAGTCATCAAGGCTGATTTTAACACCGAGATCCTTTAGGCGCTGCAATCGATCGACCATGATGTTCATCTGATCGATGATCGAGGATTCCAGAATTTCAAACTCCAGCGCATGTCTGGGCAGTTCGAATTCCTGGAGCAGGCTGGCGATCAGTTCGACAAACCCGTCCCTCTGGAGAGTTTCCGTCGTCAAATTGACGGAAACCGCGCCTAGGTCGTACCCCTTGATATGCCAGGCGCGGATCTGGGCGCAGGCGGTTCGCAATACCCAGTGCTCAAGCTCCGGCAGCAGGCCGGTATCCCTGGCGGTGGAGATCGCATCAAGCGGCGAAACATGCCCGAGGTCCTTGTCGTTCCATCTGAGCAAGGCTTCCGCACCTCGTACCCGGCTGTCCGAAAGCCTAATCTTCGGCTGATAGCTCAGGGTCAACCGATCGTGAGCCAGTGCAAGAGGGAGCGCGTGAGCGACTTGCCGCCTGCGCTCGGCGATCCGGTCCATGCCTTCGGAAAACAGAACCGCGCGCGTTCCTGCGATCAGGCTGGTCACGGTATCGGTCGCCGTCATCGCGTTGAGAAACCCGGCTTCGAGAGGCGGGTCTTGTTCGGGCAATGGAGCGACCCCGACCAGCACCGGTGTGCTGACGATCACCGTTGAGGTTTGGATGCGCTGACCGATCGCGTTGACCAGATCGGCTGCGAGACCCGCGTCGCGCCCGCCTTGACTTGTTGATGTGACGAATACGACGAGTCCGGTGTAGGCGCCGGCGCCGACGATATAGCCCCGGTCCTTCAGCCCCAGTTTCACCCGTCGCACGATTTCCGCGATGAGTTCCTTATGGACTTCGTGCCCGAAGGTTCGTGCAACGGTCCGTTCTTCGGGAAGGCTGATGTGTATGCAGGTGAAACGTTTCTCCGGATGCGATTTCAGCAGCGCCGCGCAACGCAGCTTGAACATGTCGTTGTCGATCAGGATATCCAGGTCCTGTAAGGGCGTTTGGTCATGGATGAGGTCCACGAATTCCCCGGCCACTCGAGACTGAAACTTAGCTTCGATGAGGCTCGCGAACATGTTCAGGCAATCGATCTCGCGTTGGCTGAACTCACGCGGCCGATAGTCGATGCAGCACAGGCTACCCAGCAGAAACCCCGTCGCGGACCGGATGATGCGCTCAGCATAGGATCTGATGTGAGGCGTATTCGTGACCAGTGAGTTCGAGGCGAATTGGGCCTCCGCTTGGGTGTCTGGAATGAGCAGGAAGTCTTCGGCACCGTTCGTCTGGCCGGGAAGCGCGGTCTCATGATCGATGTCATGCGACTTTATGTTGAAAAACAGCTTGAACCACTTCTGGTTCGTGCCGGGTTGCGAGAAGAACACGGTCGGGAAGCCCAGAGTCTTGGAAATCAGGCTGGTTATCAGATCCATTTGCGGATCGGTCGAATTGTCGAAGAGTCCGAGATTTCGGAACTCTGCAGCGTGATTTGGTTCATAGCCACCCGAAGGCTGAACCTCATGATTTGGCATGAGGAGCGCTGCTTTAGGATCGTGCTTTTGGGGGGGTGTTTTATTCATCGCGCACTCAGGCTTGTTGATCTTTTATTAGCAATCTATGATTTAAATGTATATCATACAAGAAAAATCAATGGTCGTGAAAACTTGGGATTGACTGGCCCTGGATCGCCCCTGGATCGGACCAAGGTCCACGAGGTTGCA
>CALAHL010000888.1 GCA_937891725.1 uncultured Rhodospirillaceae bacterium
GGTGTTCCAGGATTTCCGGCTGATCCCGCATCTCTCGGCCCTGGACAATGTCGCCCTGCCGCTGCGGATTGCCGGCACCAAGGAGAGTCTGATCCGAGAGCATGTGCCGGAGCTGTTGGCCTGGGTCGGGCTGTCCGGTCATCTCGATGCCCGTCCGGCCACCTTGTCGGGAGGGCAGCAGCAGCGGATCGCGATCGCCCGCGCGGTGATCGCGCGGCCCAATCTGCTGCTCGCGGACGAGCCGACCGGGAATGTCGATGACAAGATCGCGGTCCGGTTGCTCTATCTGTTCGAAGAGCTGCACAAGATGGGCACCACCATCGTGATCGCAACCCATAACGAAGCCCTGGTCAGCCAGTTCAATCATCCCCGCCTGCACTTGGAAGATGCCAAAATCACCCCGGTTGCGGCTGGAGCAAGACCAATATCCGCGTCATTCTCAGCCCGCCGTCCACTGTCGGGAGGTGGACTATGATGGGGCTGTGGCGATCCAACGATCTGGCCCTGGCCCGGGACCCGTCCAGCCGCTTCCTGACGGGGTTGCTGGCGGTGATGGTGTTCCTGGCAGCGCTCGCCACAATCGGTGCGCTGTCGGCGCGCTCCTTTGCAGGCGATTGGTCGGCGGCCCTGACCGATCGCGTCACCGTGCAGGTTCCCCCTTTGATCGGTGAGCTGTCCGAGGGAACGACAACGCCGGGATTGGGCGAGCGTCGCGACGCGGTGCTGCGGCTCCTGAGTGTGACGCCGGGTGTCCGAGCGGCCGAGCCGGTGCCCGAGGCGGAGGCGCGTGCGCTGGTCCAGCCTTGGCTTGGGGATGAGCTGCTGGACCGTTTGCCACTGCCGATCCTGATCGACGTGTGGTTGGACCCCAGCCAGCCGTTGGACCTCGCGACGCTACGCACCCGGCTCGAGAATGCGGCGCCGGGGTCGCTTCTGGACGACCATGACCGTTGGGTGTCTGATGCCCGAGCGCTCGCCGCATCGATTGCCATTGCCTCGATCATGGTGCTGGTGGTGGTGAGCGGTGCAACGGTGCTGGCGGTCCTGTTCGCGGTGCGGACCGGGGTCGCAATTCACCGGGGCGAAATCCAGATTCTGACCCTGATCGGCGCGCCGGACCGCTATATCGCGCGGCAATTCGAGGGGCAGGCCGCCCGTTCGGCCCTGTTTGGCGGGGGCGTCGGATCACTTTTGGCGGCGGCAACGCTGATCGGAATTCAGATCGTGGGCGGTGATGCCGGTTTCTCGGCCCTGGTCGGGGCGTTTTCGCCTGACGCAGGGATTCCGGGCCTGTGGCGGAGCTTTTGGGACTGGAGTGTCCGGGTTCTGCCGAATCCGGTTGATCTTATGGTGCTGATCGTTGTCCCGTTGATCGCCACCGGGATTGCGATCCTTGCAGCACGTCTATCAGTGCACCGGGCCCTTGCACGGTCGCAGTGATATGGCGGATCGTCGCAGACGTTTCCAACGCAGAGATGCCGATGGCCAGATCGAGCGTCCGACGCCCTGGTGGCGCTGGCTGATCGTCCTCGCAGTGGTGGTCACCGGTTCGGTTTGGCTGTGGGGTCTGGTCGGATATGTGAACGACATCCGACGGTTACAGGCAGAGTACGGGCTGGAGACTTCTGCCTTGCACATGGTGACGGCAGCGGATGCCATTGTGGTCGCGACCGGCGGCAGCGGCCGATTGGCGACCGGCATCGGGCTGTTGAAGGCCGAGCGGGCGCCGACCCTGTTCATCTCAGGCGTGGACCCGACAGTGGCCCGTGATCGTATCCGAGAACTCATCGCACCGCCCCCGGCCGGCCTGAGCACCGAGGTCATCGACTGTTGCGTCGCACTCGGCTACGGCGCGCGGGACACTCTCGGCAATGCCCTTGAAGTCACGGACTGGATGTCGGAGAACGGCTTTGGATCACTGATTCTCGTCACCAGCGGGTATCATCTGCCGCGGACGCTTCTGGAGTTTCGCCATGCGATGCCGGACGTTCGGATCGAGTTGGTGGCCGTACCGGCGACCGAGCTGCGGATCGACGATTACTGGCGGAATCCAGGCAGTTTCGCGCTGCTGGCCGCCGAGTGGTCGAAATATCTCTTCGCCAGAGTCCGGATGGTGTTGCACGACCTGCTCGCCAAGCCATAACTCTAGGTTGGTTTCGTGTGGGCTGGGCTGTTGAGAGACCGTGGCCGTGCATGAACAAATAGCGTACAGTTTACGACTTACAGGACAGCATGATGGACCGCGCCATGCAGGATTTGGCACCGATCAGCCGGCAGATCTGGGATATGAAATACCGCTTCAAACGGCCGGCTGCGGATGTGGCTGCCGGGGAGGACCGGTCGCCCGAGATTGTCGATCAGAGTATCGAGCACTCCTGGCGCCGGGTGGCGACGGCGCTTGCCGAGGTCGAGGCACCAGCGGTGCGGGAGCAGTGGGCGGATCGGTTCTACAATGCTCTTGAAGGATTCCGCTATTTGCCGGCGGGCCGAATCCTGGCCGGTGCGGGGACCGAGCGGTCGGTGACCCTATTCAACTGCTTTGTCATGGGGACTGTGCCGGACAGCATGGGCGGCATCTTCGAGATGTTGAAGGAAGCTGCCCTCACCATGCAGCAGGGCGGCGGCATCGGGTACGATTTCTCGACCATCCGGCCGAAGGGCGCACCGGTGAAAGGGGTGGGCGCGGATGCGTCCGGCCCGCTGTCCTTCATGGATGTCTGGGATGCGATGTGCCGCACCATCATGAGCGCCGGCTCTCGTCGCGGGGCGATGATGGCGACGCTGCGTTGTGATCATCCGGATATCGAGCAGTTCATCGAGGTGAAGCGCGACGCGGCCCGGCTGCGGATGTTCAACCTCTCGGTCCTGATCACCGATCCGTTCATGGACGCGGTGAAGACGGACGGGTCCTGGGATCTGGTGTTCGACGGCGCGGTTTATCGCACCATCCGCGCCCGCGATCTCTGGGACCGGATCATGGCGGCGACCTATGCCGCAGCCGAGCCGGGTGTGATTTTCATCGACCGGATCAACCGTCTGAATAACTTGAATTATTGCGAAACCATAGCAGCGACGAACCCGTGTGTTACCGCAGAGACTTGGGTGCTTACCACCAACGGCCCACGCCAGGTGGCGGAGTTGGTCGGACGACCGTTTGAGGCCGTGGTCGACGGCCGAGCCCATGCCTCGACATCCGACGGGTTCTTTGCGACTGGGGTCAAACCCGTCTTGCGGCTCTCCACGCGGGAGGGGCATGCGATCCGCCTGACCCCCAATCATCGACTTCGGAAAATAGTTTCGCGCACCCGCTGGCGGATCGAGACCGAGTGGGTCGAGGCGGAGCGGCTGTCACCGGGCGATGAAATCCAGCTCCATGATCATAGCGCCGAGGTGTCTTGGCCCGGTGATGGCAATGAAGGCGAAGGATATCTGCTGGGTCTGTTGCTGGGAGATGGAACGCTCAAGTCCGACAGGGCCGTGCTCTCAGTTTGGCCGCCGCGGGTCGCGTGCGGTGGCGAGGCTGCGCCGGTAAACGGCGTCATGCGGGCTGCTGAGACGGCGTTACGGGGATTAGGACACCGGTCCGATTTCAGCGGTTGGTGGCCGATACAGGGTCGGGATGAGTGGCGGATGTCCACTGCCGGTCTCAAAACCTTGGCGGAACGATTTGGCATGAAACAGGGCGCCAAGACGATCGGTGATTCGATCGAGCGCGCGTCGTCCGGTTTTCAGATTGGTTTCCTGCGCGGCCTGTTCGACGCGGACGGCAGCGTCCAGGGCACCCAAGCCAAGGGGGTGTCGGTGAGGCTTGCCCAGTCGAGTCTCACGACCTTGGAGGCGGTGCAGCGGATGCTGGCGCGGCTCGGCATCATATCAGGCATCTATGTTGATCGGCGCCCCGCAGGCCTCTCGCGTTTACCGGACGGACACGGGGGGCGAGCCGATTACGAGGTCAAGGCGCAGCATGAGTTGGTCGTCGCCGGTGCCACACTTCTCCGGTTCGCCGACCGGATCGGATTTAATGACGTCGACAAGAAGACCCGGCTTACCGATCGCCTTGCGGGATACCGCCGCGCGCCGAACCGCGAACGGTTCCTCGCGCGGGTCGCGCGTATTGAGGCGGATGGCGAGGAAGCGGTGTTCGACTGCACGGTACCAGGGGTGAATGCCTTTGATGCCAATGGTTTGTATGCTCACAATTGCGGTGAACAACCCCTGCCGCCGTACGGCGCTTGTCTTCTGGGCTCGATCAATTTGGCGACGCTGGTCAAGCGCCCGTTCGAGGTGGATGCGGAATTGGACGAGGCGGCGTTGGCGGAGTTGGTGCCGGTCGCCGTGCGGATGATGGACAACGTGGTCGACGTCTCGCGCTTCCCGCTGGAGCAGCAGGCGCGGGAGGCCAAGGCGAAACGCCGGATCGGCCTCGGGGTCACCGGCTTGGCGGATGCCCTGATCATGACCGGATTGGTCTACGGCTCGCCTGAGGCGGTGCAATTGACCGAACGCTGGATGGCGTCGCTTCGCCGTCATGCATATTTGGCCTCGGTGGAACTCGCCAAGGAAAAAGGCGCGTTCCCGCTGTTCGACGCGGACGCTTATCTGGGGGGCGAGGGGACGGCCGATCTGGACGACGAGGTACGGGCCGGAATCGCCGCCCACGGCATCCGCAACGCGCTGCTGACCTCGATTGCACCGACCGGCACGATCTCTCTGTTCGCCGACAACGTCTCGTCCGGGCTGGAGCCGGTGTTCAGCTTCACCTACGACCGGACGGTGATCCAGCGGGACGGGAGCAAGAAAACCGAAGAGGTGAGCGATTTCGCCTACCGCCTGTTCCGGCGTCTGAAGGGCGAGCATGCGGATCTGACCTCGGCCTTCGTGGACGCGCAGAGCCTGACACCGCGGGATCATGTGGTGATGCAGGCAGCGGTTCAGAAGTACGTCGACAGCTCGATATCGAAGACCATCAATTGCCCCGAGGACATCGATTTCGAGGCCTTCAAGGACGTCTACCTGCAGGCCTACGAAAGCGGCTGTAAGGGCTGCACCACCTACCGGCCCAACGATATCACCGGGTCGGTTCTGGCCACCAAGCGGGAGGAGCCGGAGACGCCAGTAATAGCCGACGACGTTCAGCACAGTGTGGTGGAAGGGGCGCATGAGGTGGTGCACCTGACCGAACCTCTCGGGCGGCCGACCGACCTGCCTGGCAAGACCTACAAGATCAAATGGCCGGACAGCGATCATGCGATCTACATCACGGTCAACGATATCGAACAGGGCGGCCGGCGCCGGCCGTTCGAGGTGTTCATCAATTCCAAGAACATGGAGCATTTCGCCTGGACGGTGGCGCTGACACGGATGATCAGCGCGGTGTTCCGGCGCGGCGGCGACGTGTCCTTCGTGGTGGACGAATTGAAGGCGGTGTTCGACCCGCGTGGCGGCAATTGGGTGAACGGTCGGTTCGTCCCGTCGCTGCTGGCCGCGATCGGCGAGGTGATTGAGACCCACATGCTTGAGATCGGCTTCCTGAAGAGCCGGGACAATCTGGAACTCGACCTGATCAAGCCGAAGCAGGTCGTCAATATTGGCCGCGCGCCGGGGCAGTGTCCAAGCTGTGGATCGGTTGCTGTGGTCAAGCAGGAGGGCTGCGATCTGTGCACCGCCTGCGGCTATTCGAAGTGCGGATGATCCTGGATGGCGCCGCAAAATAGTGTGGCGGAGGGTCACGCCGACTGGTTCGTCACGTCATGACCGCTGCAGCCATCCGAACCCGCGCCACCCTGATCGGGTTCAGCGCTGTTCTGATGTGGGCTACTCTCGCCCTTTTCACGACCCTATCGGGCGCGGTGCCGCCGTTTCAGTTGCTGGCCATGACTTTTGGCGTGGCGGCCGTGATCGGCGTGGTGATCCCGGTGGTGCGGGGCGGTCGGCCGTTCGGACACTATCGCCAACGCCCGACTGTTTGGCTCCTCGGCGTCGGTGGACTATTCGGCTACCATTTCTTCTATTTCCTGGCGCTTCGGAACGCACCGCCAGTCGAAGCGGGACTGATCGCCTATCTCTGGCCGCTGCTGATCGTGGTGTTCTCGGCGCTGCTGCCCGGGGAACGGCTGCGCTGGTTTCATATCGTGGGGGCTGCCCTCGGATTACTCGGCGCCGGCCTGCTCGTGACGAAAGGCCAGAGCCTGGCGTTCGACGCGCGCTACACCACAGGCTACCTCGCTGCCGTCGTTTGCGCGCTCACCTGGTCCAGCTACTCGGTCGCGTCACGCAAGTTCGGTGACGTGCCGACCGAGGCGGTGGGAGGGTTCTGCGCCGCAGCCGCAGTGCTGGCCGTCCCGTGTCATCTGGCATTCGAGACGACGGTCTGGCCGGCGAATACCTTGGAATGGTTGGCGGTTCTCGCCCTTGGTCTGGGACCGGTAGGCGGCGCGTTTTTCACCTGGGACATCGGGGTCAAACGGGGCGACATCCAGTTGCTCGGCGCAAGCTCTTACGCCGCCCCGCTGCTGTCCACCTTGGTGCTGATCGGCTTCGGCCTCGCCCCCCTCACCTGGAGTGTGGCGGCGGCATGCCTGCTGATCGTCGGAGGCGCCTGTCTGGCTGCCAAGGATATGATTATCCGGCGCTGACCGGACCGTTCAGCCGCCGCCGGATCTCGGCATCGGACGCCAACCTGCGGGCGCCATCTCAAAGCCCGAGAATTCGAACGCCGGTGCGACGGTACAGCCGATCAGCGTCCAATGGCCCAGACTTTCGGCGGTTTGCCACCAATTGGCCGGCACAACCACATGCGGCTTCTGTCCGGCAAGCACGTCGCCACCCATGGTGTGGGCCTCCGCGTCATGGCCGTTCGAGGACAGGGTGAGGGCAAGCGGTGCGCCCGCGTGCCAGTGCCAGATCTCAGTGGCGTCTGTGACCCGGTGCCAGGCCGAGAGATCTCCGGCTTCCAGCAAATAGAAGATCTGGGTGATGGTTCCGCGCGAGCCGTCCTCGGGCTTGTCCCGCCAGGTTTCGACATACCATCCACCCTCGGGATGCGGCTGCATCCCGAGGGTCTCGATGATTTTCTTGGCATCTGCAGATGGCATTGAGCTTA
>CALAHL010000889.1 GCA_937891725.1 uncultured Rhodospirillaceae bacterium
CTGTTTTTCCGGATTGAGATTAGTATTATTATTCTAGTTCTCCGCTGAAAAGTTAGGGCTTAAATAATAATGGCTCGATTTCAAGACAATGAAATTGCACATGCGCTCGACGTTTCAGAGCGTCGGAGAAAAGAGAGCCAGCGGTTGTCCGGCGTCGGGTTTTGGGAACTCGATCATCAGTCTGAAACCCTGTACTGGTCCGAAGAGATTTTCGCAATCTACGAACTCGACCCTGACCGGATTCAGCCAAGTTACGATTTATTTCTGTCGCTCATTTATGAAGATGATCTCGAGCGGGTCCACGCGGCCTATCAAGCCTCGGTCAGCCAACGGAACGAGTACAACATCCGTTATCGGGTTAAAGCGGGGATCAATGCCAAATGGATCGAAGCCCGTGGCGTGACCTATTATGCCGATGACGGCGCGCCGACCCGCTCGATCGGCACCGCTCAGGACATCTCCGAGATCGTTGAAGCGCAGCAGCAGGTCGAGAAAACGTTCAGGGAAAAAGAAGCTCTCATCCAGGAAATCCGGGATCGTGCACGAGAGGCCGTACAGGCAAACACGGCCAAGTCTGACTTTCTTGCTGCGATGAGCCACGACCTTCGGACGCCGCTCAGTGCCATTGTCGGGTTCAGTGAGATGATGCAAACGCGTGCGTTCGGCCCCTTGGGGAATGCACGCTACGAGGAATACGCGAATTACATCCACAACAGTGGCATGCTGTTGGTAAATCTCATCAACGACATCCTCGACCTTTCCAAGATCGAAGCCAACAAATACAAGATCGAAGATGAGCCGATCGAATTATCAGGTTTGGTGTCTGAGAGTATTACGCAGAATCAGGTCGCTCTACACGCAAAGAACCAAATTATTGTCGTGAATATCGATAAGACTATGCCTCGCCTCAGGGCCGACAGGCGGGCCATGCTGCAAATTCTAAACAACCTGATATCCAATTCGAGCAAGTTCTCGCCAGACCGCTCGGAGATCTCCATCACGGCCGGGATAGACGGCGCGGGGGGCTATTTGGTGACGATCTCCGACGCTGGATGCGGAATTTCGCCGGAGGATCTCGAAACAATTGCCGAACCGTTTACGCAATTCTCCGCCTACCATACGCGTCCCAACAAAGGGACCGGTCTCGGCCTCTACATCGTCGATCGCCTGATGAAACTGCACGATGGTGAGATGAAGATCGTGAGTGAGGTGGATGTGGGGACGACCGTTACCCTGCAGTTTCCGGCGGAACAGGGGGGCGGGGTCGGTATCGGCACCTGATGGGACCGCGTTCCTCAGAGGGTGTTCTGCGGTTCATCCAAAATTATTCTGTAAGGCTAAGTCCTTGATTCGGATGGTGGGCGCAGTAGGGCTCGAACCTACGACCCGCTGATTAAGAGTAGAAGTGCTGTTGGGTAAGTTGTTGAAGACGTTGAGTGATTCAGGCTGGTTTGAATCTGCAAACCAAGTGCTTAGATCAAATATATTGGAATGGAATTAAACTGATTGTGGTTTTGCGCTCTGAGGATGTCTGAAGGGCAGTTTGACGGTTGGCGTGTGGGGCAGGGTAGGGGACGATGAAGCGCGTCTGTGGGCGTTGTCTGCGGATTGAAGGGGCGATATCGAAATTTCGAGACTTGAGGACCTTTCAAAAATTTGCTGCTGCCCATGCCTCAGTCCACAATCGTTTCAATCTCGAGCGGCACCTTAACAACCGCGCGATCTTTAAACGCAACCGAGCCTGCGCTTTGGACGAGTGGCGTCAATTCGCAGCCTGAGCGCCAAATCCTTAGAGATCCCCTCAGTCCTCACGAGTTGCTCTGACAATCCCCGCAGTTCGTAGATTTGCGCGCGAACGCGCCGGTCACCGGAGCACTGCGTATGGCAGCCACGTGATAAGCTCTGGGAAGATGATCATAAGGACCAACGCGATTGCCTGGAGGGCAATGAACGGGGCAACCGACTTATAAATGTCGCCCATCGTCACGCTCTTGGGGACGACGCTACGAAGATAAAACAGGTTAAAACCGAAGGGTGGCGTAAGAAACGCCATCTCCATGTTCACAACGAACAGGACCCCAAGCCAAACAGGATCAAATCCCAGATTGATGGCGATCGGGAAGAACAGAGGCGCCGTGAGAATCATGATCCCAATGGGGTCTAGGAAGCACCCCATGATGATCCAGATGATCTGCATGCCTGCAAGAACGCCCCACTTGCCGCCTGGGATCCATGACAGGGCCTCGCGGACCAACTGGTCGGCTCCCAATGCCGCATAGAGTGAGGTGAAGATCGCTGCCGCGAAGATGATCCAGATGACCATGCAACTCAGCCGCAGGGTAATCTTGCAGGAGCCGAAAAGTGTCGGCCAATCCAGGGCCTTCTTGGAATACGCGCACAAGATCGCCCCAAGCGCACCGATCCCCGCCGCCTCACTCGGAGTCGCCAGTCCGCCCACGATGCTGCCCAAGACCACGACGATCAACGAAATCGGAAGAATGACCGCCTTCAGAGACGCCATCCGCTCTTCCAGCGAGGCGCGCTCCGCCTTCGGCACGGCCGGGCCCATCTCGGGCCAGATCGCGCAAACGGCCAGGATATAGATCGTAAACAACGCGACGATCACCAACCCTGCGGTAATGCCGCCCAGGAACAGCATTCCGACCGAGGTATTGGTGTACATCCCGAGGACGATCATCACGACGCTTGGCGGGATCAGCACACCAAGCGCGCCGCCGCCCGCGATGCAGCCCAAGCTGAGGCTCTTACTGTAATTGTGGCCGAGCATCGACGGCAGTGCCACGAGCGCCATGGTGACGGTCGCCGCCCCGCTGACGCCGACAAGCGCCGCGAAGATCGTACAGACTAGAACGGTGCCTACCGCCAGCCCGCCGTTCAGCCCGCCGAGCCATTTCTGCATCATATCGTAGAGGTCTCGAGCTATCCCCGATCGCTCCAACATCGACCCCATGAAAATGAACATTGGAATCGCGATCAGCACGAAACTGGTCGCCTGGCTAAAGGTTCGAATGCCCACCGCGTAGAGCGCGTTCGGACCCCACAAGAAATAGGTGCCGATCACCGCTGAGCCGCCCAGCGAGAAGACCAGCGGTACGCCCGCCAGCATCAACAGCACGAACGATCCAAACAGCAGAAGTGTGACAAGCTCGATGCTCAAAACACAGCCCCCCCTTGCTCGTCAGCCGTCGGGTCGGGCAACAGAGGGTCGCCAGTGAAGGCCAAATAAAGGTCACGGAAAAGTTTTGCTATTGCCTGCAACAGGACCAGCATCGCGCCGATCGGCATCGCCGCGTACACGGGATACAACAGTGGTCCCCAGTCGGTACCGGCCCGCTGACCGGTCTCCCACGCATCGGAGGTCATGATCCACGTCTGCTGTAGCAGCACGATGCAATAGATCAGCACGAAGCCTGCGGTCAAAACGTCCAGGATAGCCTTCTTGCGCGGCGAAAGCTGGGAATAGACAACATCCATCGCGACATGATCGCGGTGTAGCAGGGTGTAGCCCCCGCCCAGAAGAATGTAGCCCGCGAACAGATAGGTGATTAGCTCGTTCCCCCAGGTGGTCGGGGCGTTGAGGGCATAGCGCAGGAACACTTCCCAAACCACGAGTGCGATCAGGACCAGCAGCCCGATCCCGACCAAATTGCCGATTGTGTTGTTGAGGGCCTCGATCGCTCGAACAGCGGACCGTATCAGAAACATGCGCGTATCCTCTGATGGGAGAACGATTGGGGCGCCAATTCGGCGGCGCCCCAATGTATTGATCGAGGGTCTGCGATCAGATATTCGACGGGCGCTGATTCAGCTGGTCGCGCGTCTTGAAGATAATATCCAGCACCGCCTTGGTTCCGGGATCATCTCCCTTCAACTGTTCAAGCGCTTCGGCGGAGATCCGGCGCATTTCGGCCACATCCTCTTCCGGGAGAGCGTTGAACTCGACACCGGCCGCCTTCATCTCACCCACCGCGATCGCCGAATTGTAGGTCGACGTCGACGCACGCTCCACGGCGTAGAGCCGGGTCGAGAGGTTCATCACGGCCTTCAGGTCGTCAGGCAGGCTGTTATAGGCCCGCATGTTCATGAACTGATCTTCCATGTCGAACTTAATGAGGGACGGGCCGAGATAGAATTTGGCAACCTCATGCAGCTTGACCGCCTTGAAGCCGTCCGGCGAGCCCCAGTTCGACGCGTCGATCACGCCTTGGGACATGGCCGTGTACTGCTCCTCGCCCGGAACCGTGACGATCGACGCCCCCTGCGATTTCCAGATCTCGGCGCCAAGTCCGAAGCTGCGGATCTTCACACCGTTGAAGTCGGAAAGCCGGGTCATCTTCTCGCGGGACATCGTCGCGCCCCACTCGTCCGAATAGACCGGGCCAAGAAAGTGGACGTTTTCCTTCGCGAACTCGTCCCGGACGATGCCGAGCAGGTCGGTCTCGTGCCACAGGTAGTCGTAGTGGTCGAGGGCGGTGAAGGCGAACGGAACACCCCAGGTCCACAACGTAAATGGGATCTTGCCGCGCCAGTAGACCTGAGCCGCGTAGCCGATATCAATAACACCCTTGCTGACCGCATCGAGCATCTCGAAGGTCGGAACCACGGCACCCGGCGGGAACGCCTGGATCTCGATCCGACCGCCGGAAAGCTCTCGGACACGCTCGATGTAACGCGGAACCAAGACCTCCCATTCGGTGGTGCCAGGGCCCAAGAAAGATTGCATCCGGAACTTGAAGTCAGGACTCTGGGCCTTTGTCACGGTAGACAAGCCCGCAACGGTGGCGAGTGTCGCACCGGTTAACCCGGCCTTCATGATATCCCGGCGGCGGATTTTTTGGCCGCCAATCTCATGGACGAGCCTGTCGCCCGTATCACGCTTTGCCATCAATTTCCTCCCGTTGTCATTTGTTTTTGGTTTCTTAAGTCTTTTCTTTCGGTGTCTTTTTTATTTCCGATAGATCACCAGTCCCAAGCACAGCTATTCCGCGACAGATCGCGAAACCACCCATTTTCGATTGTCGGATAAGCGAGCGTTCTCCTATGGAAAGTGTTCAGGACAAGGTTAGCTTGCAGAAAAGTCAGTCGTTCGGCAATGGCGTCACGAGTTCGAGGGATTTAGAACCGCGTAAACCCACTAGACTTGACCCTGAATGTCTTTGCAGCCCAAATCAGCGAACAATGATGACCAATACCCTGATCGGCGAAGGTCCGAGACTGGAACCGTAGTCGCCGAAGCGCGGAGGAGAAGGGTGGTATTCCAAATAACCAACACTTCCGAGCGTGACTGGCTGAGCCAGGTGCGAGATTTTGCCAACCACCGTATCGGTCCAGCGGCCGTCGGCTGGTCAATGGGGCAAACGCCAGGTGGAGACGATTTTACCGTGGCCGGTCAGCTGGGCCTTCTTGGCATGGAGGTTCCCACGGACGTCGGTGGTCGCGGCTTCGGCGTCGCCGTCAAAATGGCGGCAATGGAGCGGCTCGCGGCGGCGGATTTTGGCTTTGCGATGTCGGTGGTCAATACCCAGAACGTTGCACTTCGCCTCGTTGTCAGCGCCCCTGAATGGATCAGCGCGCGGTTTCTGCCGGATCTGCTTGCTGGCCGGATGAGCGCCTGCACCGCGCTCACCGAACCAGGCGTCGGCTCCGACCTCGCGGCGGTCAGCACGAGCGCTCGACGCTCGGGCGAGGGTTGGGTCCTCGACGGAGAAAAATGCTGGATCATCAATGGCCGCCACGCCGGCCTCGCGTTGGTCTATGCGCAAACCGACCCGGGGGCAGGCTTGCACGGTCTCGGCGCATTTCTCGTCGACCTAAACGCGGACGGAGTCACCCGATATCCGATTGAATCTGCCTTTTCCCAGACCAGCATCGGCACGGGCGGCTTCACTCTTGAATCGGTGTATCTTCCAAAAGATCATTTGATCATGCAACCGGGGACCGCGTTCCGTGAAATCCTCCAAGAGATCAACGGCGCCAGAACCTATGTCGCCGCGATGTGCTGCGGCATGTTGAACGCCGCATTAGAGGCCGTCACGGTCTACGGCCGACGACGTGCGGCATTCGGAAAGACACTCTCGGACCTTCCGGCATGGCGCGAGGTTCAAGCTGAGGCCGAAACCGCGCTCGCGGCGGTACAAGCTTTGACGTGGGAGGCTGTTGCCCGCATCGCTGCGAATAAAGACGCTCGGCTGGCTGCAGCGCAGGCCAAGATCGGCGCTGTCGAGACGTGCCAACGCCACCTTCCAGCCCTGCTCCACGCTATGGGCGCCGAAGGCTTGCGGCCCGAGCATTGTCTCACGCGCCACCTCGCTGCCGTTCAATCCGCGGCATTAACCGACGGAGCCACAGCCGTTTTGAAACAGCACGTCGCCAAACTATCCAGACCCGCTCACTCGACCAAAGAGGCCTGACCGATGCGCGTATTCCAGATTGAAGGCGACTGGGGAATCGACAATCTGAAGCTCTCGGAACGGCCGGAGCCGGAGGCGGGACCGGGCGAGGTTCTGATTGAGATGCGCATGGCCGCCTTGAACGCCCGGGATCTGATCGTGCCGGAGCGGGGATACGGGCGGGCCACGGGAGAGCTTCCGTTGATTCCCGTCTCGGACGGGGTAGGGGTCGTCAAATCGGTTGGTGAGCGGGTCACCCGTGTGGCGGTCGGCGATCGTGTGTGCCCGACCTACTTTCAGAACTGGATTTCGGGAGAGCCCACACCGGCCCGTTTCGCGTCCGCTTTGGGAGGGCCGCTCGACGGCGTCATGGCCGACCGGGTCGTTCTGTCGGAAGACGGTGTTGTTCGGGTGCCGGAGTATCTGACCGACGCCGAGGCAGCCACGCTGCCGTGTGCAGCACTGACGGCGTGGAGTGCCATCGTCACCCATGGCCGGGCCCGCGCAGGTGACAAGGTGCTGATCCAGGGCACCGGCGGCGTGGCCCTGTTCGCCCTGGCCTTTGCCAAGCTGCACGGCGCGCAGGTCACTGTTATTTCGTCCAGTGACGACAAGTTGGCCCGAGCCTCGGAGATGGGCGCGGATGCCACCATTAATTACCGCGAGACCGAAGATTGGGCGCGTGCGAGCCGTCCGATTACCGCAGACCGGGGCGGCTACGACCTGATTGTCGAGCTGGGAGGTGCGGCAACCTTGCCGCTGTCGCTTAGGGCAGTTCGTCCGGGTGGAACTCTGGCGATGATCGGCGTGCTGTCCGGTCTGGAGATCAATGCCTCCTTGGGGCCGATCGTTGCCCGACAGGTCCGCTTGCAAGGGGTGACCGTCGGCCACCGCGACGGGTTTGAGGCGATGATGGCGGCGATGGAACTGCACCAGGTTCGCCCTGTGCTCGGTCGGACCTTCGCGTTTGAGGCGTTGAAGGACGCATTTGAGCATCTCCGCACAGGCGGCCATTTCGGCAAAACGCTGATCGAGTTTTAATGTCATGAACACCGACGCCTATCCCTATCAAACCCGCTACCACGCCGAACGCTCGCCTGAGAAAACGGCCTACACGATGAGTGCCGCTGGAGTGCGGGTGACCTTTGCTCAACTTGAGGCGCGGGCGAACCAGGGGGCCCACCTGCTGCGGGCGGTGGGCGTCGAGACCGGCGATCACATCGCCATTTTGATGGAGAACCGGCGCGAGTTTCTGGAGATCTGTTTCGCGGCCGACCGGGCAGGCGTTTACTACACCACCATCAGCACCCACCTCACCGAGGACGAGATTGCCTATATCCTCGCGGATTGCGGCGCCAAGCTTGTGATCAGCACCGCGAAATTCCGTGACCTGCTCCGCGCACTCTCAGAGAGGGCCGACTCCGAGCTTTCTCTCTACACGCTGGATAAGGCTTCAGACTCCGATACGGGTGTTGCCGATTGGGCGGCTCGGGTTGCAATGCAACCGACTGACCCGATCCCGGACGAGGCACAGGGCCTCGACATGCTTTACTCCTCCGGCACAACCGGTCGGCCAAAGGGGATCAAGTGGCCGTTGACGGGTGATTTACCGGGCGGTCGAACCATGCTGATCGACCTTTTGACGCGGTTGTTCGGCTATGATTCCGAGACCCGGTATCTGAGCCCGGCCCCGCTGTACCACGCAGCTCCGCTTCGTCATTCAATGGTGACGATCAAGATGGGCGGATCGGTCGTTATCATGGATCGCTTTGACGCTGCGGAATCGCTCCGGGTTATCGAGCGGGAGCGCATCACCCACAGCCAGTGGGTCCCAACCATGTTCGTCCGCCTGCTCAAGCTTTCGGATCAGGAGCGTGCGGCGGCGGACATTTCCTCTATGCAGGTGGTGATCCACGCAGCGGCACCTTGTCCGGTCGATATCAAACATCGCATGATCGGGTGGTGGGGGCCGATCATTCACGAGTATTACGCCGGCACCGAAAACAATGGTTTCACCGTGATCGATACGGCCGAATGGATGGACCATCCCGGATCGGT
>CALAHL010000890.1 GCA_937891725.1 uncultured Rhodospirillaceae bacterium
CCGGCAGTTCGATTGCGCGTGCGCTACCCCGGGCCCTGGCGTCCGGAGCGATCACCTGCACCCGGCATGGCGCCTTGACCGCGCCGAGTGCGGAGGAGATCGACGCGTTCCTGACGCCATAGTGCCGACTTTACCTCAGCGGCCCGCGACCCTTTGGTTGCCGTTGTTGTCGCCGAACGGCTTGGTTCTAACATCGCTATTGGTATAGGTGCTCTCACAGGCCGTTAGGCCAACCAAGAGCAGTCCGATCACAAGCACGCGTCGCATGCCTCAGCTCCCGGGCTTCCGGTCGCCCCACTGACGACCTTGCGGTCAATATCGGATCGCGAATTGCGCGGGCCAAGTCATCTTTCGCTCCCGAACCCTCACAGATGCGTGTACCGCTTGCCAAGCCGTTTTGTGGGGGCAGCATTCCGTCGCCTCACCCGCCCATCCACGCGATCTCAGGAGATCCGCATGGCCACTCTTGATTCTGGCGGAAAAGAACGGTCTTAAGATGGGATCGGACAGGCAAATACGGATAAGGTGGGAACATCGCGCTCCACCGGGGATCCTTGTGCGTGCGCCGCTGATTGAAACAAACGATTTCCTATGACCAGCATTCTCGTATTCATCCTGGTCTTTGCTGGTGCGGCGGTGATTGGGTGGTCTGTTCGACGCCTTCTGGCCGCGCTGAAAAATATCGAGATACCGCTCGCAGAGGCCATGATCTTGGCGTCGGGTACGGTTGGCTATCTGGGCTTTTGGGCACTGTATGCCGGTCCGGTCTTGGGGCTGATCCTGCGTGCGGTGTTCCTGGCTCTGCCGGTCCTCTTGATCGCAGGGTCGGTCTTTCGGATCGTTCGAAATGCGCCGTCGCGAGCCAAAGTCGGTTTGTCATCCAGCGGCACTGAACTCCGCTCTGTGACTGGGGGGTTCCTGCTCGGGTTGGGATTTCTCGCTCTGCTCGCCAGCTTCGGGAACACCACGCTGTCGATTGACCCCAATCTCCTGTTGTCGAACGATGTTCGACCGGGGGACAACGTGCTACCCTAGGAATTCGGTCAGGCGCTCTGGATCGGTGCGCAGGATAGTTTGAGTGGCATGAGCAGTATAGGCTGGCGCAACAGCGACCGGCCCCCTTTGCAAACCGGTCTGACCGCAATCTTGGCCGGTCCGATCGGCATTCACGATCCACAGGTCTACCTTGGGTTGGGTGCCTTTTGTCAGGTCTTGGCCTTCCTGGCTGTCGCGAGCTTGTGGCGGCGCGGGCAGATTGGTTTGAACGCTGCTTTGGTGTCCCAAGGGCTAATCGCGTTCTCCGGTATCATGTTCTTCTACACGGTTTTCACGTGGCCCAAGCTGATGGCAGCGGCATTTGTCATAGTGGCTGTCTCTGCATTGGATCGGCTGAGCGGGTCCGCTGATCGGGATCCGAAGTCCGTGCGAGCTGATGTTGCGATCCTGATGCTTGCCTTAGTGTTCGCGATGTTGAGCCATGGGGCGGCTGTTTTCAGTCTGATCGGCTTCGCCATGGTTTATGGCATCCGGGCACTCCGGAACCGGCGGGCGCTGGCGCTGGTTGTCGGTCTGGGTCTCAGTGTCATGCTCTACCTGCCCTGGATGGCGCATCAGAAGCTGGTCGACCCGCCCGCCAACCGCTTGGTAAAGATGCATCTCGCCGGTCAGATTCCGCTGGAGGAGCTTGATGACAGCGTGGGGGCCTGGACGGAGATTAAGCATGCCTACGGTCGGCTGAGCGCGTCGCAGATCTTGGAGCACAAGCGGCTGAACATGCTCCGGCTGGCCGGTTATGACGAAATCGATTTGGCCAAGGACATCGCGTGGAAGGGTATTCTGGGCGGTACGTGTGCCTGGGATCGGGTGCCTCATGGCTTGGCTCTTCAAAGCTACCTGTTTGATCCGGAGGATTTCGGCTGCGATTGGTGGACGTTGACCACGCTTCGCAGGGTGGAGCAACGTGACCTGCTGCTGCCGGCGGTCGTCGTGCCGTTGACCTTCGCCTCCGCGGCTTTTGGGGTCTTGCTCTGGAGGCGTCGAAGAGGTCACGCCGTCCCACAGGGGGCGGCGGAAGGCGGGGACAAAGGTTTCGAGATCCGGATCGCGATTGGCCAAGGACTCGGTGTGCTGATCTGGTGTCTGATCATGTTCGGGCCGGGCGAGACCCGTCTGACCCATGCCAGCATGGCTCTGGTCGTCCTTCTGCTGGCTCAGTTGGCGGCAGTGATGGCCCGCGCACCCTGGTGGCTCGGTACGGCATGCCTGGCGCTTATGGGGGCAGACTTTGCGGTCACGTGGGTGGTTAGCCTTCCGGAATGTGGCAAAGCTCCATGTATTTTGATACCGGATAGCGACAGCCCAACGCTGCTGCTGCTAGGTTGTCTTTCTCTCCTGCTGGTGGCGGGGCGCGGGATCTCTGCTTTGAAGTCCGCCTCCTCCGCATCCGACTTCAATACCGACTTCACTTCATCCGGAGACCGATGATGCACACCTTATTTTCCGGCGGTCTGGTTTTCGACGGAACCGATAAGCGCCTCGAGGGCCACGGCGTGTTGGTCGAGGGCGGCAAAATCACTCGGCTCGCGCCAATCGCAGAGTTCGACGGTTTCGCGGGGGATCGGGTCGATACCAGCGGTGGAACCTTGCTGCCAGGGCTGATCGATTGCCATGTGCACCTGTGCTACGGCGGTGAGGGGAACCCTTGGGCCAATATGGTCGGGATGAGGGACGCGCAAATCGTGATGCGCGCGCTCGACTTCGCCCAAGCCAGCCTACGGGGTGGTATCACCGGGTTGCGGGATTGCGGTGGCAAGGACTACCTGGAATTCGCCGTGCGGGATGCCTGCAATCAAGGCCGTCAGCTCGGTCCGACCATCCGGGCGTCCGGAAAAGTGATCTGCATGACCGGCGGCCACGGCAACCGCACCGGCCGGGTGGCCGACGGTGTCGACGAGGTGGTCAAGGCGGTGCGCGAACAGATCCACGCCGGCGCCGACCTGATCAAGATCATGGCGACCGGCGGGGTGATGACACCGGGCGTGAACCCGGAGGACGCGCACTATACCGCCGAGGAGATGGCCGCCGGCATCCACGAGGGCCACCGCTTCCACAAGACTTGCGCCAGCCATGCACAGGGCTCGGAAGGTATTCTGAACGCGGTGCGCGGCGGGGTGGACTCGATCGAGCACGGGATTTTCATGACCGACGCGTGCATCGAGGAGATGACGGCGCGCGGTACCTACCTGGTCCCGACCCTGGCCGCGGTGCGGAACATCATCGCCAACAAGGACAACGGCGTGCCCGCCTACGCAGTCGAGAAATGCGAGAAGATCACGGAAATCCACATCGCCTCGATCCGCGCGTTTTATCAGGCCGGCGGGAAGATCGCGATGGGGACGGACGCAGGCACGCCCTACAACACCCACGGGCTGAACGCGCTGGAGCTGCAGTACATGGTCGAAGTCGCTGGGATCAGCCCGACCGACAGCCTGATCATATCAACCCGCAACGGCGCTGATCTGATGCGGCTTGAGGATCAGGGCGTGATCGCCGAAGGCAAAGCCGCCGACCTGCTGATCGTGGACGGTGACCCAACCCTCGACATCAAAATGGCCGCCCAGATCGCGAACCACCGAATGGTGGTCAAGGGCGGGGTGGTCGCGAAGGCGCGGTGAGGCCAGATAGGGTCTCGAAGAGACTCTATCCTACCGGACTCATCAAGGTCTCGACCAGCGGCGGGCTGTTCGGAAACACGGTGTCGAAGGCTTCCTGCGTTTCCTTGAGCTCGGATGCGACATCGGTGATCAATGCGCCGACCACCCCGTTGGCGTCGGGTGCCAGAAGCTCATAGACCAGATCGCCGATATAGCAGGGCGTGCCGGACGGAATGTCGACCGCGAAATCGAACTGGCGGAGCGATGGCTGGCTCACGGTTTGCGCATAGTCCATGCGCGCGACGTGATGCTGTTTGGGATCCGAGATGAACAGCTCACCGATCGTGTAGCGGCCCGGCTGTGCGTATTCCCAGGGCACCCGCGTTGCGGGCGCGTTCGGATCGACGGATGTGAAATTCAAGCGACCGCCAACCCCGTCGCTATCCTGCCGGATCAGGGTCGCGCGGACCGCAAACTCCGCCGCCTTTGCGTCCCAGGGCGTCAGACGGCAGACCACGATCGACTGTGCCCCGTCATCGCCAATCGCGCCTCCGCCAGGCAATCCGGACGCGACCACCAGAGCAGCTGCTCCGGTCATCAGCATCTGTCGCCGTGTCAAAATCGGGTGTCTTGTCGTTGGACCTTCGAACATTCATGCTCCTTTGCTTATCTGGTCTGTCCTACGGCCGAGGGTCTACGACAGCAACCGGTGGATGTCGATGGCGCGGAAAGCCGCTGCTTGGTTGGCTGGTCGATGCATCGTCCGATTGATTCCCTCTCTGGGTCGCTCTGGGTCGCTTGAGGTCGCTTGGGTTTCGCGCCATTCTCTCGGTCTCATCACCTATAGGACCCGCCCCATGCCGATCATCAACCGCGTCTCCGATTTCCATGCCGAGCTGACCGAATGGCGCCGCGAACTGCACCAGCACCCGGAGCTCTGCTTCGAGGAGCATTGGACCAGCGATTTCGTCGCGGGCAAGCTGGAGTCCCTCGGCATCGAGGTGCATCGCGGGCTGGCGGGGACCGGTGTTGTGGGCAAACTGGTCGGGCGGTCGGATAACGGCCGGGCGATCGGGTTGCGGGCCGATATGGACGCGCTGCCGATCAATGAGATCAATGAGGTCGGCTACAAATCCCAGACGCCGGGCAAGATGCACGCCTGTGGCCACGACGGTCACACCACCATGCTGTTGGGCGCTGCGAAATACCTCGCCGAGACCAAGAACTTCGACGGCACCGTCTATTTCATTTTCCAGCCTGCGGAAGAGGGCGGCGGCGGCGGCAATGTGATGATCCAGGACGGTCTGTTCGAGAAGTTCGATGTCGAGACCGTCTGGGGCATGCACAACTGGCCGGGCATGCCGGTCGGTGAGTTCGCGGTGAAGGCCGGGCCGATGATGGCGGGCACCGCCACGTTCGACATCACCGTCCATGGGCGCGGCGGCCATGCCGCGATGCCGAACCAGGTGATCGATCCGATCGTGATCGCCGGTCAGGTGGTCGGCGCGCTTCAGGGCATCGCCAGCCGGAGCGTCCATCCGTTGGATTCTGTGGTGGTCTCCGTCACCCAGATCCACGCGGGCGACGCCTATAACGTGATCCCGCCGAAGGTCGAGCTGAAGGGCACGGTCCGCACCTACACCGACGAGGTCATGACGCTCGCCGAGCAGCGCATGCGAGCGATCGTCGAGGGCATCCCGGCGTCCCATGGCGGCAAGGGTGAGCTGGTGTTCAACTGGGGCTATCCCGCAACCGTCAATGCTGAGCGCGAGACTGAGATCGCCGCCAAGGTAATCGAGGATCTGGTCGGGGCCGACAAGGTCGACCACAACCCGACTCCCAGCATGGGCGGCGAGGATTTCGCCTACATGCTGAACAAGAAACCCGGCAGCTATGTCTGGATCGGCAACGGCCTCGCCAGCCCCGAGGCGATGCTCCACAACCCCGGCTACGACTTCAACGACGAGGTCATCCCGCTGGGCGTGAGCTATTGGAGCCGGCTGGTCGAAACCCAGATGGGCTGACGGCGCGTCACCGGCAGGTCACGTTGTAAATCCACGAATCCGCACCGGACGGCCGGGCGAACACGTCGATAACCTGGTCGGTTTTGGTGTAGCAGTGGAATAGCGGGATGGTCAGGAAGTTGGTGATCGTGAAGGACAGAGCCCCACCGCCGTAACTCTCCCCCTCCAGACAGACCCGCTCGGTCCGGCCCTTGGCGACCCGGAAACTGGCCCGCTCGCGGGTTTTCATCTGCATGCGGCCGGTGATCGTGAACGGCGCGCGGTTCCGGATCAGGCTGCAATATTCTCCGGCATAGGTCTCCCCCGTCGGGGGGACGTTTTCCTTCAGATTGGTGGGACCGACATTCTCACGTGTCGGTTCCTCCTCGCAGGCCGCGAGGACGAACAGCATTGTGAGGCAGAGAACCATACGTTTGATCATGGTCCGAGAGTGGGCACCCGTCCTCTGTCCGTCAATGCGGCTCATTGTCGGCGCTGCCGGGTGCGCGGGTCGAGGATGTCGCGGAGGGCATCACCCAGGAGATTGACAGACACCACCGTCAGGAAGATCAGCAGGCCCGGCCAGACCGCCTGCATCGGGGCCTGCCAGATCAGTTCCTGCGCTCCGGTCAGCATGTTGCCCCAACTGGGGGTCGGCGGCCGGACACCGAGGCCGAGGAAGCTCAGCACACTTTCGAACAACACCACATTGCCGACCGCCAGGGTCATCGCAACCAGGATCGGGGCGGCGGTGTTCGGTAGGATGTGGCGCAGCATGATCCGGTCGGTGCCGTAACCGAGCGATCGGGCGGCCATCACGAACTCCCGTTCGCGCAGGCTGAGGGTCTGCGCCCGCACCAGCCGGGCGGTCGTCGGCCAGGAGACCAAGGCGACCAGCAGCACCAGCCGGATCAGCGAGGTCGTCTCCGCCTCCGCCACCTGCTGAGAGAGCCCGAGCTTGGTGAGATCGACCGCCGCCAGCACGATCAGCAGCGGCAAGAGCGGGAGTGCGATCACTGCATCGGCGAGCCGCATCAGCAGATCGTCCAGACGTCCGCCGACGAATCCGGCACTCAACCCGATAACCGTGCCGAGCGCGCTGCCCGCGACCGCCGCCGACAACCCGACGGCCAGCGAGACCCGTCCGCCTTCCAGAAGGCGCATCAGAAGGTCCCGACCCAGCTCGTCGGTTCCGAGCGGGTGATCCGCCGAGGGCGGGCCGAGCCGGTCGAACAGGTCCACCGCTTCCGCATCCAGGCCGAGCGCCCAGCCCAGAAGCGGTGCCAACAGGGCGAGACCGGCCAACAGGCCCAGCATGCCGCCGGAGAGCACAACCGCGAGCCTATGTCGCCTCATCGTCCCGGCTCCCGGCCCAGGGTGATCCGAGGGTCCAGTTTCGCGTAGGCAAGGTCGGCAAGCAGGTTCCCGATCAGCGTGGCGCTGGCCGCCACCAGCAGGCCGATCAGGGCGAGGTTGTAGTCGTTGCCCATGATCGCGTCGTAGATCGTCTTGCCCATTCCGAGCTGGCCGAACATGGTCTCGGTGATCAGGGCACCGGAGACCAGAGCACCGAGATCGAGCCCCAACAGCGTCACCAGCGGCAGCAGCGCGTTCCTGAGCGCATGGCGCCAGATCACCCGGTGCTCGGTGATGCCCTTGGCGCGGGCGGTTCGGACATAGTCCTCGGACAAGGCCTCGATCATCGCCGAGCGGAGGTGGCGGGTATAGGTCGCGACGGTCGCTACAGACAGGGTCGCGACCGGCAGGATCAGGTGCATCAGACGATCCAGAAAGCCCCCGTCGCCTCCCGAGGAGCGCATGCCGCCGGCCGGCAGCCAGCCCAGGATCACGGCAAACAGGATGATCATCAGGAGCGCGAACCAGAATGGCGGG
>CALAHL010000891.1 GCA_937891725.1 uncultured Rhodospirillaceae bacterium
CATCCGGAACCGTCGCTCGGACCGCCGGGCTTGGTCGGCGTCCGCACGCGCCTGCGCGGCAAGCCGGCGGTTCGCCCAAAGGGCCACGATCGCGATCAGCACCACTGCCACAATGGCGGCGGAGATCACGATCAGATTGACGTTCGGCGCCGCTTCCATACCCACTCCACGGCTGTCGGACCGTCCGTTCCGTTCAACGGCCCTTGTAAGCCGGCTTCCGCTTTTCGTTGAAGGCGTTGATGCCCTCGTGACGATCCTCCGTGCCGACCGTGCGGTTGTAGGCTTCGATCTCAAAATCGTAGCCGTTCTTGAAATCCATCTGGGTCGAGGCGGTCACGGCCTTCTTGGCCTGACGGACGGAGATCGGCGCGTTGCCGGCGATTTTCGCGGCCGTCTCCAGGGCCTGCTCCAACAGCGTGTCGGGCGCGCACAGCCGATTGACCATGCCCCAATCCTCCGCCTGAGCGGCGTCGAAGGGCGTGCCGGTCAGGATGATCTCCTTGGCCCGCCGCAACCCCACCGCCCGGGGCAGCAATTGGGTGCCGGCCGCACCCGGCATGATCCCAAGTGTCACTTCGGTCAGCGCGAACCGGGCGCTCTCGGACGCGTAGACGAAGTCACAGCCCAGCGCGATCTCCAGCCCGCCCGCAAAGGCCGCCCCGTTGACCGCCGCGATCACCGGCATCGGGCAGTCCACATGCGCCTTCACCATCTGCTCGAACAGTGCGTGCTGGATCCGCCACTCGCCATCGGTCATGCCCTGGCGTTCCTTGAGATCGCCACCGGCGCAAAACGCCTTGTCGCCCCGTCCGGTCAGCACCACCACCCGAATGTCAGCCGGGTCGCGGTACAGCTCGACCCACAGATCCCGCAGATCGAAACCCATCTGGGTGTTCAGCGCATTGCGCACTTCCGGTCGGTCCAGGGTCGCCAGCAGCACGTGGTCGCCGACCCGTTCCAGGGTGACGGTCTCAAGTTTCAGATCCAAGGCACTCATTGGTCGCAATCCTCTTGGGTGAACACGGCTTCGGTATCCGCGCCCAGAGGCGGCGGACCGGATTTCTGCTGCGGCCGCGCCCGATCGAAGGAGAGCGGCAGCCCGACCAGCTCCCAGCCGTCAGGCGTCGTCTCGATGATCCCCAGCGCCTTGGTCTGCGGATGGCCCAGCATCTCGCCCACATCCTGCAGCGGTGCCGACGGCACGCCGACCGTCTCAAGTGCCGCCTGCCACTGGGCGCGGTCGCGGGTGAGCGTCACTGCCTCGATCAACTGGTTCAGCGCCTCCAGGTGCTCCCAGCGCAGCGCGTTGGTCCGGAACCGCGGATCCACCGTCCACTCCGGCCGCTCCAGGGCTTTGGCCACCCGCCCGAACAGCCGGTCGCTGGGGGCCGCGATGATCAGATGGCCGTCGGCGCAGGCATAGGCCTGATAGACCGCCATGCCGGGCGAGCGGGTTCCCGGCCGCTTCGGCACCCGTCCCGAAAACTGGTATCCGGTGGCGTGATAGGTCATCCAGCCGATCGCGGTCTCGTACAGCGAGACGTCCACCCGCCCGCCCCGGCCGGTCTCAGCCCGCCGCATCAGCGCGCCCATCGCGCCGATCACCGCCCACATCCCGGTGCCCATGTCGATCAGCGAGGTGCCGACCCTCACCGGATCGTTGCCCTCATGCCCGGTCACGCTCATCAGCCCTCCGAAGGCCTGCATCAGCGGGTCGTAGCCCGGCTTGTCCTTCAGCGGCCCCTGCCGCCCGAAGGCACCCGATTCCACATAGATCAGCCGCTCGAACCTGGCGCACATGGCGTCCGCCCCGATCCCGAACGTCTCCGCCAGGCCGGGGCGCAGGTTCTGCACCACCACATCGGACCGACCGATCAGCGTGGTCAGCCGCGCCAGATCGTCCGGGTTCTTGTAGTCGACCGTGACCGAGCGTTTGCCGGCATTCAGCGCCGTGAAGATCGCTCCGAACCCGTCCTTCTCCGGCGGCGACCAGGCGCGCGCATCGTCGCCGCTGTCCGGACGTTCGACCTTCACCACCTCCGCACCAAGCGACGACAGAACCCAGCACGCGTAGGGCACCGCCACGCTGCCCCCAAGCTCGACCACCCGGATGCCCGCGAGCGGCAGTGCGGCCGTTTGGGCGGCCGGTTGGGCGGCCGGTTGGGCGGACGGCTGTGAGGGCGGCTGTGAGGGCGGCGGGGCCGCTGGCAGGCTCGGAGGGGCGGACCCGGTTTCAGTCATTCAGCGTCTCCCAAAAATTCCCGAGGCGAGCCTCGCGCCCGGGTCCCACCGGGTCAACCTCCAAAAGCAATGCTATCGGAGGCCTCGGAGAATCTCTTATTTATGGGGCTTTTGTCGAACGTCTTAAAGCGATATGCTAATTTAGCCTTTAAGACAAACGCCCAGAACAGGCGTACCGCAGCTGAGAACATGGCGAAATTCATGTCAATCCTTCAGAACCAAAAGCCCGAAAATACACTCTGGGGACGGCCACTCGCTGGCGACCGGATTCAGCAGGCGCGGAATGTGACCGATATCCCGTTGGAGCGCCTCCCCGATGGGCTCAGCGCGCAGCCGTTGCGGGATATGTTCGGCGCATGGTGTCGGGCGGTCGACGCTGAAGGGACCAGCCCGCCCAGCCGCGCTCATTTCCAGCCACAGGATGTCAAATCCACGCTCGGCCGGGTGATGATCGCGGATCGCGAAGAGGTGCAAAGCTGCGAGATCGGCGGCGGCCCCGGCTGGACCTATCGCTACCGCTTGGTCGGCACCGAGATCGTCAAGACGTTCGGCCAGGACTTCACCGGCGAAACCGTCGAGATCTTCCATCCCCCACTCCAGGCCATGGCCCGGCACCAGTTCGACACCGCCTTCGTCACGCTCGGACCGGTGGCGGTGCGGATCTCTTCGGTCGTGGACTATCTGGTCTACGACTACGAGAAACTGGTGCTGCCCGTCCGATCATCCGCCGGTGGGCCGGTGGATCAGGCCGTGGTGGCGACGTCCCAGATCAACCC
>CALAHL010000892.1 GCA_937891725.1 uncultured Rhodospirillaceae bacterium
ACCAGGTAGATGCTTCATGCCGTCAAGCCAGACTCATTCAGCAACAGGCTCATAAAGCAAAAAAACATGCCGGTGCTTACGGGAGACCAAGGGCTCTGGTCGAGGCTGGGGGAGGCCAGGCATTGTCACGTCTACCCGATTTTCTCGATAGCAAGCCGCAGCAATGGGGGTCCGTTGCAGGATCGGAACCTGAACCTCTTGCACCGGGTCTTCGAAGATGTGACAGGGTCGCCTGATTGCCTGTAGGTTAGTGTCGTAATCAAAAGTTCACATTTCTGAACGTGAACCTAAAACGCTATCAGGGAGGATAGAGATCATGCTGAGACGTCATTTGCTCGGGACTTTGGTGGCGGGCGTGGGCCTCGCGGCTTTGGCCTGGTCGGGCAGCGCGCAGGCGCTGGATTCGCGGTTTACGGACACCAATGGCGACCTGGTTGCCGACACGCCGACCGACGCATCACAGCAGGTCGACCCAGACACCCTGATCTTTGCCTATACACCGGTCGAAGATCCCGCCGTGTACGCAAAAGTCTGGGACGGATTCCTGCGCCATATGGAATCCGTTACCGGCAAGAAGGTTCAATTCTTTCCGGTCCAATCGAACGCCGCGCAGATCGAGGCCATGCGGGCCGGGCGCCTGCATGTCGCGGGGTTCAATACGGGCTCCAATCCGCTTGCGGTCAACTGTGCGGGATTCGTCTCCTTCGCCATGATGGCGGCCAAAGACGGGACCTTCGGCTACAATATGGAGATCATCACCTATCCGGGCAGCGGGATCGAAAAGGTCGAGGATATCAAAGGCAAGAAGATGGCCTTTACCTCGCAAACCTCTAACTCCGGTTTCAAGGCGCCGTCCGCGATCCTGAAGGCGGATTACGGTATGCTTCCGGACCAGGATTTTGAGCCGGTTTTCTCCGGCAAGCACGACAACTCGATCCTGGGTGTCGCCAACAAGGATTATCCGGCGGCTGCCATTGCCAACTCGGTGATGCACAGGATGATCGCGCGGGATGTGATTACCGCGGATCAGGTGGTTTCAATCTATAAGTCGCAGACCTTCCCGACCACCGGATTCGGCTACGTCTACAACCTGAAGCCGGAACTGCAGGAGAAGATCAAGGAGGCGTTCTTCACCTACGATTGGGAAGGTTCGGCGCTTCAGGAGGAGTTCGCCCGGTCGGGTGAGGAGTCCTTTATTCCGATCACCTATAAGGAGTACTGGGACGTGATCCGGAAGATCGATACCGCCAACGGTGTCTCCTACGACTGCAAGTGATCGGTCTCATCGGTCCTGACACCTCACGGGGAGCGCCCGAATGCTGCGATTGACCAATCTCTCAAAGGTCTACGCAACCGGAGATCGGGCGCTCACCGATGTGAGCTTTACGGTCGAACCCGGTCAGGTCGTCGGCCTGATCGGGCCGTCCGGTGCCGGTAAGTCCACATTGATCCGATGTATCAACCGCCTGGTCGAGCCGACCTCGGGTCAGGTGCACCTCGGGGATATGGAAATCACCGGAATGCGCCGTCACGGGCTCCGGCGCGCGCGGCGCCGGATCGGGATGATTTTCCAGGAATACGCCCTGGTCGAGCGCCTGACGGTCATGGAGAACGTGCTCTCCGGACAGTTGGGGTATGTCGGATTTTGGCGGAGCTTCTTCCGCAAGTTTCCCCCGGAAGCGGTGGCGAACGCCTATCGCCTGCTGGACCGGGTCGGACTTTCGGCACATGTCGACAAGCGGGCCGACGCGCTCTCCGGCGGACAGCGACAGCGTGTTGGCATCGCCCGCGCCTTAGCCCAGAATCCGGATCTCCTGTTGATCGATGAGCCGACGGCATCTCTCGATCCAAAGACCTCTCGGCAGATCATGCGTCTGATCGTGGAGATCTGCGATGAGCGGGGTTTGCCGGCGATCATCAACATTCACGACGTAGCCCTCGCGCAGCAGTTCGTGCGGCGGATCATCGGGCTGCAGTCCGGCCACGTGGTGTTTGACGGAAGTCCGGACGGCCTGGATGCCGAGGTTCTGACCAAGATCTACGGCGAAGAGGATTGGTCAGCGACCATTCGCAAGACCGACGACGACGTCGATGAGGATCTCGCCGACGAGGGGGAGCCGGCAGGTGTGGTGCAGGAGACCGAGGCCGCCCGTCGCGAACGGATGGCGGGTCTGACATGACCATGTCGCCGGACGTCCCGTTTCGGGAGACATGGTCGCGGCCGCCGTTCATCAAACGGGCCTGGTTGCGCTGGACCCTCTACGGTGGTGCGCTGCTTTATCTGGCGTTGGCCATCGGGTCGATTGAGGTGAACTGGACCCGGGTCTGGGATGGGCTCGACCGCGGGGTTCGGTTCATCGAGGGCTTTCTGGTGCCGGATTTCACCAGTCGCTGGGAGGACATCCTGGTCGGGATGGAAGAGAGTCTGACCATGACCGTGACCTCGACGGTGGTTGGGGTGCTGATCTCAATTCCGATCGGGATCGGAGCCGCCCGCAACATCGCGCCGCTGCCGGTGTATGCCGTGTGTCGGGCAATCGTCGCTCTGTCGCGGAGCTTTCAGGAGATCATCGTCGCCATTCTGTTCGTGGCCATGTTCGGGTTCGGACCGTTGGCCGGCTTCATGACGCTGTCCTTCGCGACCATCGGCTTCCTCGCCAAGCTCCTGGCGGAGGATATTGAAGACATCGACGAGAGCCAGGCGGAGGCGATCCGGGCAACCGGTGCCGGGTGGTGGCAGATCGTCACCTATGCCATCCAGCCCCAGGTCATGCCGCGGCTGGTGGGATTGAGTCTGTACCGCCTGGATATCAATTTCCGGGAGTCTTCGGTGATCGGAATTGTCGGGGCCGGCGGCATCGGGGCCACGCTGAACACCGCGATGGACCGGTATGAATACGATTCCGCAGCAGCGATTCTGATCATCATTATTCTCATCGTGATGGCTGCCGAATACCTGTCCGGGTTCGTTCGGAAGTGGGTGCAGTGATGTCCGCAACCTCACCATCGTCTCAAACATCCTGGCGAAAGCGGACAACCAGACAGGAGCTGATGTTGTGGCTCGGCTGGTTGGCGCTGATCGCCTTCTTCGTCTTCTGCTGGCAGGTGATGACTCAGAACACGATCTGGGCCTTCGTCTCGGATGCGCCGAGCCAGGCGGGCGATATCGGCTCCCGCATGTTTCCGCCGCGTTGGTCGTATATCCCACAGCTTCTGGAGCCGCTTTGGGATACCATGAACATCGCGACATTGGGCACGCTTCTGGCGCTTTTCATGGCGATCCCTGTCGCGTTTCTGGCAGCGCGCAATACGACTCCCAGCGTCCGTTTTATCCGGCCGATCGCGCTGCTGATCATCGTGTCCAGCCGATCGATCAACTCGCTTATCTGGGCATTGCTGCTGGTCGCGATCATCGGTCCGGGCGTGCTGGCCGGGATCGTGGCGATCGCCTTTCGGTCTATCGGCTTCATCGCCAAGTTGCTCTACGAAGCGATCGAGGAGATCGACGCAAGCCAGGTCGAAGCGGTAGCCGCCACCGGTGCCACCAAAGCGCAGATCATGGACTACGCCGTCGTGCCGCAGATTTTGCCGGCCTTTGCCGGAATTACCGTCTTCCGATGGGACATCAATATCCGGGAGTCGACGGTTCTCGGGTTGGTCGGCGCCGGGGGGCTGGGCTTGCGTCTCCAGGAATCCCTGAACGTGCTGGCATGGCCACAGGTGACGGTGATCTTCATGCTGATCCTGATCACCGTGCTGTTCAGCGAGTGGATCTCGGCGAAAGTCCGTCATGCCATTATCTGAGCCGAGTGCTCCTGCGAAGACCTAAGGCCAGACCATGCATCTACTTCTTGAGGTTGCCGGAGGTGTCGCCCTTCTGATTTGGGGCGTACGTATGGTGAGGACGGGCGTCACCCGCGGTTTCGGCTCCGCGATCCGCCGCGGCATCGCGACAGCGACGCACAACCGACTGATGTCCTTTATGACGGGAATGGCGGTCACGGGGATCCTGCAAAGCAGTACCGCCACCGCCCTGATCGTCGGCTCCTTTGGCGGGCGTAAGGTGATTCCGGCGACTGCCGCCTTTGCCATCATGTTGGGGGCGGATGTCGGCAGCACGCTGGTCGTCCAGGTGTTGTCTTTCGATGTGTCCTGGATGTCGCCGGTGCTTCTTCTGCTTGGGGTCATCGGTTTTCTGTCGTCGGACAGCTCCCGCAGGCGGGCGCTGTCTCGTATGCTGATTGGGCTGGGTTTGATGCTGCTGGCGATCAAGCTCGTCATGCTGGCCTCCATTCCGCTTCGCGAAGGTCCGACGATTTCGGTTCTGCTGGCACCGCTCGCCTCGGACCCAATTCTGGCAATCCTGCTCGCGGCCCTGCTGGCCTGGATGGCGCATTCCAGTTTGACCGTGATCGTGTTGGTGATGGCGTTGGTGTCGCTGGGCGTGATCGAGTTGCAGCTGGCCTTGGCTCTGGTCCTGGGTGCGAATATCGGCAGCGCCATCACCCCGGTGGCCATGACCTGGCGATCGGATCCCGCTGCTCGACGAGTCCCGGTTGGTAACCTGATGATGCGGACCTCCGGCGCCCTGGCGATCTATTGGACGATCCCTTGGCTGGTCCCGTATCTGTCCGATATTTCCATTGATCAGGGCCATCTGGTCGCCAACTTCCACACCGGATTCAATCTCGCCGTGGCGATCGTTTTCCTGCCCCTGGTCGGGGTGGTCGCATCGGTGATCACCAGGCTCCTCCCGGATATCGCCCATACAGACGACGAGCGTCGTCCGAAATACCTGGAAGACTCCAATCTGGATACGCCGTCCGTCGCTTTGGCGGAGGCCGCGCGCGAGACCCTCCGGATCGGTGATACCATTGAGTCCATGCTGACCCGCACCATGGACGTGCTTCGCGGGGATCGGCCTGACGCTATTCAGGAGATTGAACAACAGGACGACGTGGTGGATTCCCTGCATGAAGAGGTGAAATTCTACCTGACGCGCCTGTCTCGTCAGGAGCTGGATCCGAGCGAAAGCCGGCGAGTGGTTGAGATCCTGACCTTCACCACGAATCTGGAGCATATCGGCGACATCATCGACAAGAACCTGCTGGAACTTGCCACCAAGAAAAGCAAGGAAGGCACCCAGTTCTCAAGTGCGGGCCTTCAGGAACTCGAAGAGATGCATGGGGAGGTTCTGGGCAACCTCAAGCTGGCTCTCAGCCTGTTCATGAACGCCGATGTCCGCCTCGCGCGGCGTTTGATGGAGCAGAAGGTCCATATCCGGGAGCTCGAACGGAAGTTCGCAGACGCCCATTATGCGAGGATCCGGGACGGCAGACCGGAATCCCTCGGCAGCAGTTCGTTGCATCTCGATGTGCTCCGTGATTTGAAGCGTATCAACAGTCACGTGACCTCGGTTGCGTATCCGATCCTTGAATCGACGGGGCAGATCGCTGAAAGCCGTCTTCGGGACGGATAAGCCTTACCACTGAAAACGAGAGACCGGCATGAAGCACCCCATTGATCAGCTCTTTGACGCGGTTCAACTCGCACGAGACGACACCAAGGTCGGCTCCCGGACCGCCCAGCTTTTGCGCGACGGCAATCCGAAGATCGCGAAGAAGGTGGTCGAGGAAGCCACCGAGGTGGCCCTTGATGCTGTGATGTCCGAGCGGGACGGGGTGATCCGGGAGTCTGTCGATTTGCTCTACAATCTCACCGTTCTTTGGGCCTGGATGGGGATCAGCCCGTCCGAGGTGTGGCATGAGATGGAGATCCGCGAGCGGGAGCTGGGATTGGCCGAAAAATGGCCGAAATGAGCGCCGACACCGCTCGGTGCGACACCGCGCGTCGGGTCGCCGAGGCCGCAGGCGCCCTCGCGCTTGGATTCTTCCGGAACCGGGGTGACCTCACGATCGAAAGGAAGGGGCCGCAGGATCTGGTGAGTCGGGCCGACCGAGAGGTCGAGCACCTGATCCGACTCGAAATCGCCAAGGACTTTCCGGAGGACACGGTTCTCGGAGAAGAGCTGGGCGATCAGGCGGCGGATTCGGGTGACACCGGATGGGTGGTCGATCCAATCGACGGGACCCAGAATTTTCTGCGCGGTATTCCGCAGTTCGTGGTCTCCATCGCATACCGGGCGGCCGGGCTCACGCGGGTCGGTGTGATTCATGATCCGAATGCCGACGAGACCTTCTGGGCCATCAGAGGCCAGGGCGCCTTTCGGAATGGTGCGCGTCTTTCGGTTTCTCCGGCCTCGCAGTTGCGGGATGCCGTGATTGGCGTTGGCCATTCGCCACGTCATGCGCCTTCGGAATTCACTTCGGTCATGACGGCCTTGGTCGACGCTGGAGCGCAGACCCGGAACTATTGTTGCGCCGCCCTGCAACTCGCCTATGTGGCGGACGGCAGGCTGGACGCGACCTTAGATCCCTATCTTCTGGATTGGGATGTGGCCGCCGGCATCCTGTTGGTGGAGGAGGCGGGCGGGGAAGCCCGTCTCTTTGTACCTGGACGTATAGCGCCGAACGCGGACCGGTTGCTCGCGGGAACGCGGGGCCTGGTCCGGAGGCTTCAAACGTTGATCTGAGCCATCGCCGGTCGCTCGGTGTCGACATAAATGTCAGAGATGGCTCTGAAATTATCCGGTCCCTCGGTCGGATAAACGATACCGCATTGTCTCTCAGGTCTTGGCGCGGAACGTCCAAAACCGATTGGCGGCATAGTGCCAGCCCACGAGGCATCCGGTGACACCGACCTGCGACGGCAGGTACGGCCACTGAAACCCGTTGACCAGCAGCGCCATCGCTCCCGCATTAAGAGCCACGCCGGTCGCCGCGACGAACAGGAACTTTGGGATGGATGAGGCGTGCGATCTGGTGGTCTCGAAGACGAAAAGGCGCGAGAGGGCGTAGTTGACGAATGCGCCGAGCAAAAACCCGCAGGTGGAGGCCAGGACCGACCACACTCCGTAAGCCTCGACCAATAGGATCAGCAGTGCGTAATGCGCTGCGGTGCCGACGGCCCCGACGGCAAGAAACCTCAAAAACTGCGGCCCGGTCCGAAGCGCGGTCATCGGTTTCCCCCGCCGCGTGAGGCGAGTATCGAGGTCAGCAGGTCGAACTGGAATGTAACCTCGCGGTCGCCGGGACGCACGGCGACGGCCTGAAACAGCCCGTTGGCCGGGACCAGAGGGCGGGGCTCTCCGTCGACCGAGGCGGTCCATCCCGGATAGGCGGGAACGTGGAAGACCAGCCAGCCCGGCACGTCCGGGGCGATCGACGCTCTCAGCATGTTGGCGCTATGGGTTTCGGTCCGCACCGCCCCCGCATCGGACGGTTCCTCTGCTGGGATCCGGTCAGAGGATGGAGCCACGCCGATCAATGCCTCGGAGCGCCACTCTAAGTCCGGCAGCGGCTCAAGCCCGGCGATCTGGCCCGGTGTGTTCGGCCGGACCCGATCGGCGCGGATCAGGACAACTCGGGGCACGGCCTTGTGGTTTTCATAGACAAAAGCGCGGCCGACCTTCACCGGCGGAGCGAAGACGGCCGCGCTTGC
>CALAHL010000893.1 GCA_937891725.1 uncultured Rhodospirillaceae bacterium
CCTTGCGGTCCTGGTTGACCTGGTCGGTCTTATCCTGGGCGAAGGCGCGGAACAGATGCGCCGCTCGCTCGGTGTCGCCGGCGCGAAGGAACTCCAGCGCTTGCGCCATGCGGGTGTCGGTAGCGGCGTCGTCCTGGGCGGATCTGACGGCTTCGAAAATCTGTTCTCTAAGTCCCGGGCCCGATCCATCGGCGCCAAGCTGGGCTGCGATCATCCGCGCGAGATCGGAGACCTCTGATACGCTCTCTTGTGTTTTTTGCTGCCGATGCTCCTGGACCTGCTCCTTGCGTTTCTGGTCCCTTTTTTCCTTGGGTTCTCGCAGCAGCTTGTAAGCGGTGACAAATGTAACGGCCGCGCCAACAAGGGTAAGCAGCGCCGACAGCGTCTTGTTCTCCAGAATCCAATCCACCCGCGCACCCCGCCCGCTTTTCTCAACGCCCGGCAGCAACCTAGCATCGGTCCCGCCCGCGTCGAACCCCGAACTTGCCCTGCGCCCCGCGCTGTCCCATGCTCTGCCGATGGCGGAGCTGATCAATCTCAGGCAGGCACGCAAGCGCAGGGCGCGGGCGGAGAAGGACGCGGCGGCGGAGGCCAACCGGCGCCGGCACGGCCGCTCCGGCGCCGAGACCCGTGCGACCGAGGCCGAGCGTTTGCGGGACCGCGCGCGCCTGGACGGCCACAAGCGGCAGGACGGGCCGGATCCCGAGTCCGAAGGCTAGCGTCGAACGCCGGCCTTCAGCGCAAATATGTTCTCTTTTTGTTCTTGATGATCGCGCGGCGGAGCGCTAGTCTCGGGGGCATGGTCAGATCCCCCACCCGTTCCCGCGCCGACCCGCTGCTCGACATGGTGCAGGACGCCCCCGATCCGGTATTCTGGGAGGCCTGCGACGACGATCCGGACGCGTTTGACGCCGCCCTGCCACAGCCGCGCAAGGGCCGGGGGGCGGTGTCCAACCGGGCCGGCCGGTTCGAGCCGAGGGTGACCGACCGGGTGGACGACGGCTGGGCGCCCACAGCCGGCGTTGCGCCGGAGCCGGAGGCTTTGCCGGACAGAGTCCGGACAACGGTGGCGATCGATTCCAGCCGGACGGTGATCGCCCGCAACAGCTCGCCCGACGTGCCCTTCGACCGCTCGGTCAACCCCTATCGGGGTTGCGAGCACGGCTGTGTCTACTGTTTCGCCCGGCCGACCCATGCCTATCTCGGCCTTTCGCCGGGGCTGGATTTCGAGACCCGGCTGACCGCCAAGCCGGACGCGCCGGAGCAGCTGCGCCGGGAGCTGTCGCGCCGGGGTTATAAGCCCGAGACGCTGGCGATGGGCACCAACACCGACCCCTATCAGCCGATCGAGCGGGAGATGCGGATCACCCGCGGGCTGCTGGAGGTGCTGGCCGAGTTCGAGCATCCGGTGATGATCGTCACCAAATCCGATCTGGTGACCCGCGATCTGGACATTCTGGGGCCGATGGCGGCGAAGGGTCTGGCCAAGGTCGGGCTGTCGGTCACCAGTCTGGACCGGGAGCTGGCCCGCACCCTGGAGCCGCGGGCGCCCCGGCCGGACAAGCGGCTGGCGGCGATCAGGGCCTGCGTGGCGGCGGGCGTGCCGGCCAGCGTGCTGGTCGCCCCGATCATCCCGGCGGTCAACGACCACGAGATCGAGGCGATCCTGGAGCGCGCGGCAGAGGCCGGGGCCGACTCCGCCAGCTGGGTGCTGCTGCGGCTGCCGCTGGAGATCGAGGATCTGATGCGGGAATGGCTGGAGGCCCATGTGCCCGACCGGGCCGAGCGGGTGCTGTCGCTGGTCCGCCAGAGCCGCGGCGGCAAGCTGTACCGCGCCGAGTTCGGCCGAAGGATGACCGGCGAAGGGCCCTATGCCCAGATGATCGCCCAGCGGTTCCGGCTGGCCTGCGCGCGGCTCGGCCTGACCCGGCGGACGGCGGCGCTCGACTGCTCCCGGTTCAGGGTTCCGGACCGACTGAAGAGCGCGCCTCAGGCGCAGATGTCGCTGTTCTGAGCGGGAAAACCCAGGAGAGATCGAGGGGGCACCCAGGGGCAACCTTAGGGGGGCACCGGTAGGTGCGACACGGTATGAGGAAAACACCTTAACATGCTGAAAATATGTGAATGTATAGGGTAGCACTTCCGGGATAGCGATTAACTGATATCGGAGTTTCCGAACCCGGCGCGCCGGTTTCCCTCGACCTTCCCGCCCGATCCGATACCCTGCCGCCATGCCCATCCAAAGACTCGCCCCCAAACCCGCCAACACGCCGCCCCGCATCGCCCCGACCGACGCGCTGGAGCGGGCCGCCGGTGCTCATCTCGGCAAGCTGGTGATCGGGGTCGACGAGGTCGGGCGCGGCCCGCTGGCGGGTCCTGTGACCGCCGCCGCCGCCTGGATCGATCTCGCCACCCTGCCGCCTGCCGCCCGCGCCCTGATCGCCGATTCCAAGACCCTGTCCGAGCCGAAGCGCGCCGCCGTACTCGAGGCCGTAGCCTCCCATGCGACAACCGCCATCGCCTGGGCCTCGGTCGAGGAGATCGACCGGCTCAACATCCTGCACGCCGCGATGCTGGCCATGTCCCGGGCGGTCGAGACCCTGCTGAACGATCTCAAAAGACCGCCGGACCTGATCCTGGTCGACGGCAACCGGCTGCCGCCCTGGTCCCATCCCGCCCGGGCGGTGGTGAAGGGCGACGCGGTCTGCCTGTCGATCGCGCTCGCCTCGATCGCCGCCAAGCAGGCCCGCGACGCCGAGATGGCCCGTCTGGCCCTGCACCACCCGGGCTACGGCTGGGAGCGGAACGCCGGCTACGGCACGGCGGCCCACAAGGCCGCCCTGGTCGCTCTGGGGGTCACCGAGCAGCACCGGAAAAGCTTCGCGCCGGTCCGAACCCTGTTGGAGCGGGCCACCTCAGACGGAGGTTAGAGCAGAGTCTTACCACTACATATTGAGCATGACCTGTAACACATTGACTCTATTTAGTCTTTTGAATTTCGCGTTTGACGCGGAGTCCCGCCCATGGGAGTCTGAGCGCTGGAGTCGTCGGCCCCGGCCGGTGAAATATGGTGCGGGGGACGTGGCCCATGACAAAACTCAAGGTTCCGACCGGTCGGATTCTGATCGGCGATTGTATCGAGATTCTGCGGGGTCTTCCGGATGCCAGCGTCGATCTGGTGTTCGCCGATCCGCCCTACAATCTCCAGCTCAGCGGTGAGCTGCTGCGCCCGAACAACACCAAGGTCGACGGGGTCGACGACGCCTGGGACCGGTTCGGCGGGTTCGCGGCCTATGATTCGTTCTGCCGCGCCTGGCTGTTCGAGTGCCGCCGGGTGCTCAAGGACACCGGCTCGATCTGGGTGATCGGCAGCTATCACAACATCTTCCGGGTCGGCACCATCCTGCAGGATCTGGAATTCTGGATCCTGAACGACGTGATCTGGCGCAAGGCCAATCCGATGCCGAATTTCCGGGGCAAGCGCTTCACCAACGCCCATGAGACCCTGATCTGGGCGGCGCGCAGCGAGGACAGCCGGAAATACACCTTCAACTACGACGCCATGAAGGCCCTGAACGACGACCAGCAGATGCGCTCGGACTGGTATCTGCCGCTGTGCACCGGCCCGGAGCGGATCCGCGACGCCGCCACCGGCGAGAAGGCGCACCCGACTCAGAAGCCGGAATCCCTGCTGGCCCGGGTGATCCTGTCGGCGACCAAGCCGGGGGATGTGGTGCTGGACCCGTTCTTCGGCACCGGCACCACCGGTGCTGTCGCCAAGAAGCTGGGCCGCACCTTTGTCGGGATCGAGCGGGACGAGGGCTATGCCAAGGTGGCCAAGGACCGGATCGCCAAGGTCGAGGCGGTCGACGACCCCGAGGCCCTGGCGCTGCCGAACAAGCGCGATCTGCCGCGGATTCCGTTCGGCCGGCTGATCGAGGAAGGGCTGATCAAGCCGGGCGAGGTGCTGTTCGACTCCCGCCGCCGCTGGACCGCCAAAGTTCGTGCCGACGGCCACCTGATCGCCGAGCGCCACAAAGGCTCGATCCACGAGGTCGGCGCCAAGGTGCAGGGTGCCCCCGCCTGCAACGGCTGGACCTTTTGGTACGCCGACCGCCGGGGCCAGCCGGTGCCGATCGACGCCTTCCGCCAGAAACTGCGCGGCGATATGGGCGGGGACTCGGGGTCCGAGATCGGTGCGGTCGCCGGAACCGCGTGAGGGGCGAGGCGCATCCCTTGGCTGGCTCGGGGTGGCTCAGGATGAGGGTTTGAGGGGCGTGATGCGATAAATGGCCGTCCGTCCTACCTCCCCAACTTCGAGTCCCCCGCGCAGGCGGGGGCTCAGGATTGATCCGCTTAGACCAGATTCACACCTTCAACGGGAATGTTGTGACCACTCTCCAAGGGCCGTCGCTGTTATCAAAAAGCGTAATTTCGCTACAGCTTGCACGTATCGGTAAGACGCCCATGGCATCTTTCGCTAGGTCTCCGGCAAGTCGATCTAGCACCCGCTCATCGGACTTAGCTCCAACGGTAAGATGAGGAGTCGGGTTTGTGTGTTTTCCTCCATACGGCGGAAAATCAGGAAATGCTTCCCAAACGGACATGGTTAGAGCTTGGAAGATTTCACTTGGATTTGGTTCCAAATAAACGACCCCAGAGCCTGTTGCTGAATGAGTCTGGCTTGACGGCATGAAGCATCTACCTGGTG
>CALAHL010000894.1 GCA_937891725.1 uncultured Rhodospirillaceae bacterium
CGCACCCGCGAACAGTCCTGTCACATAGGAATTGCCGCTGCTATCAATCCGAAGGGAAGCGCTCTGGTCAATACTCGTTGCACCGACCGATTGGGCCCAAACAAGCGCCCCTGCGGTATCGTATTTGGCGATGAAGATGTCGTTGTTACCAGAACTGGTGAGATTGGATGTTCCAGCGCCCGGATCGAAATCCGCAGTTCCTTGAAAATAACCCGTTACATAGGAGTTGCCGCTGCTGTCGATTTGGATGGTGTTACTGAGTTCGCTGCTCGTTCCTCCGACTGATTTAGCCCACACAAGCGCGCCGGAGGTATCGTATTTGGCAATGAAGGTGTCGGTGCTGCCCGCGGAGGTGAGATTGGTTGTTCCTGCCCCCGGATCGAAGTCTACGGTTCCCCCGAAAAACCCTGTCACATAGGGATTTCCGCTGCTGTCGAGGTCGATTGATCGGCTCCCATCGGAATCCGATCCCCCAACTGATTTGGCCCAAACAAGGTCCCCAGAGGTATCGTATTTGGCAATGAAGACGTCGCTGTTTCCCGCGCTGCTGAGATTGGTTGTCCCAGCGCCCGGATCGAAGTCCGCTGTCCCTTGAAACTCCCCAACGACATAGGTATTTCCGCTACCGTCGACGGCGATAGACTTACTGTCATCGGCTGACGACCCCCCCCAATCCGATCACCGAGTTCACCATTTCGACCTATTCCCCTCGCACACAGGTCCAAGATTTTAACGAAGGTAAATCAAGTCACCCTGCAATCAAATATTCATTAATTAAATTAGAAAAATATTATGAAACATAAGATTATTTACCGTTCGTATCAATTTTATTAGGAATCGCGTGGACAATCTGAATTCAAACCCAGCATACCGTGCTTTTGTTTAAATATTCTGAGAGGCGGTGCAGTGCTTATCGATGATCTGTTCACCGGGCCGCCGTCGACATAGCCAAAACCTCTCAACGACAGACAGATCTATTCCCTTAAAACAAGAGGACAGGGCTGCATCATGGTTTTCGACGGGATGTTCCGGATTGGCGGTCTATCAATCCAACAGAGGGCGGCGCCGCGTCCGCGGTTGCTCAGCGACAGTGGCTCGTCATACATCGCATGAGACTTGGCCAAATGCCTGGACGACAGAGGTGTCAAACCCTTCCGAGGCGCGCCCAACCATCCGCAAATCCGGGGAAAGATCAAGCGATGGCATCAGACTTTGAAGAACCAATTGCGCGTTAGTTACCAAATGCGTGCTCGGCCGAAACACTGAAATGGCATGCTCAAAATCGGGAAAAATACGGATTCTTTAAAACCCAGTTCTCAGAATTTGCAGATAGCATTCCTCCAGTGACGACATGCCTCTGGAGGATCCCGCAATGACCACGCCGCTGCACACTTTGTTCAAAGAACATCCCGAAAGCGTGGGTGAGAGCTACCTTGAGCACATGGGCACCGCGACCTCCTTCGGCGTGCCAATGATCCTGGCCGGCATCGCCTGTCTGATCCACGGCGTGTTTCCGTTCCTGTGCACCAAGACCGGCAGCGGGACCATCCAGGACCTGCATCACCGCATGGTCAGCCATCGGGTCAAGCCGGAGAATATATCCCGGGTCGCCGGTTCTCACGCCGCTGAGTAGAGCGAAGTTTCCGCGGCGACAGTGCCGCCGGTCATGCCTCAGCCGACCAGCGCGCCGATCCTGCGTCTGACTTCCGGTTCCCCAAGAACATCGGTCACCAGATGCAGGCCCGGACTCCGCTTTGTGCCCGTCAGGGCGACACGGATGATCTGAGAGGCCTCTCGAACAGATCCGACATATTGGTCCGGCGCGTCCTTATAGGCGCGAACCGTCGCCGCGAACCCGCAAGTTTCCGAAACCGCACGCAGATGCTCGAACCAGGCATCGCCATCGGTCGCCTGAACGTACCGGTCCAGATAGGTCGCACACAGTGTCCGCACCACCTCGGGATCGATCCCGCCAAGCCGTTCGTCAGCCGGGTCGGAGACCAGCTCGAAGAGCGGATTGAAGAAATAGCCGTAGTAGGCGCGGAAATCGGACCATTTTCCGAGGTCCTTCCGAGGGTTTTCGACACCTTTACGCTCGATGTCGAGCGCGCGCACGGCAAGATCACGGTCGGATTCCACCGCCGCCGCGAGCTTCGGATCATGGTGCGCGGCCCAGACCAGAACCTCCCTCAGCACATCTTCGCTGTCCATCGTGGCGATCCATTCGGATGCGACATGGTCGAGCTTCGCGAGATCGACCAGCGGCCCGGCCATCCCGGCTTCCTCGAGATGGACCGGTTCGCTCAGACTCTCGGCGACCGAGAGATAGGACAGCCTGCTGTTCGCCAAGCCCCGCAGGAAAGACAGGATCGCCTGTCTGGGATAGCCGGCCTCGATATAGAACTCCGCCGATGCTTCCGGATCCTTGCGCTTCGAGAGTTTGCGCCGCGCCGATCCCTCTTGCTTCATCAGGGGGGCCACATGGGCATAGGGAATCTGGTCGAAACCGTTGGCCTCCAGCAACTGCAGATGCACCGGCACCGAGGAAATCCATTCCTCACCGCGCAGGACAATCGTGGCCCGCATGAGGTGATCGTCGATCAGATGCGCGAAATGGTAGGTCGGCAGCCGAAGCGAGTTCGCCGAACTCTTCAAGATCACAACATCGTTCTGGTTGTCGTTCGCCGTGATCTCGCCCCGGATGATGTCCGTGAAGGTCACGCGCCGCTCGCCCTCGCCCGGCGACCGCAAGCGGATGACGTAGGGTTGGCCGGAGTCCAGCTTCGCGCGCACCTGATCGTCGGGCGCGTCCCGCCACGGGGCCCAGCGGCCGTAATAGCCGGGCTGAACCTTCATCGCCCGCTGTTCCGCCGCCATCGCCGTCAACTCGTCCTTGGTCGCGAAGCAGGGATAGGCCTTGCCACGGCGCATCAGATCGCGGGCATAGCTCATGTAGATATCGGCGCGCTGGGACTGGGTGTAGGGCCCATAGGCACCCTGCCCGTCGAATTCATCCGCGGTGAGACCGAACCAGCGCAGTATCCGATCGAAATCACCCGCGGCCCCTTCGACTTCCCGCTCCTGATCGGTATCCTCGATTCGAATGATGTAGACACCGTCGCTCTGACGGGCGATCGCCTGGTCGAGCATGGCGACATAGATCCCCCCCAGATGCATCGCACCTGTCGGGCTCGGACAGAACCGCATCACCTGCTTGCCAGCGGCGAGATCCCTCTTCGGGAAATAGCGCTCCCAATGGTCGGCGTCCGGGAGGTCGCTTGGGAAAAGAGCGTCAATCTCGTCGCGGTCGAGCATGCTGTGTCCTGAAGCTGAGTCAAAAATGGCGGTTGAGTCGGCAGCCGGTTGAATACGCCACTTCGGAAATGGCGTCCAGCCTGAGACCCCGAGCCGTCCGGCGCACTATTCGCGGGTGAGGTGTTGAGGACTCGTGGCGGAGGGTGCCGCGCGGATCGGAAGGTCAGATTCTATTCATCGTCATTCTTGCGCCGACCGTCCCGGGCCAAGGGAACATCGCGGCGGCGGCGATCCGGGCCGACATAGCGGTTCGACCGCACGAACTTCCGATGCTCGGTCAAGACCACATGGATCTTCTCCTCCAGCGCCTTTGGCGACACCGGTTTCGCCACGAAGGCATTCACTCCGGCATCCCGCGCCTTCATGACTGTCGGTCGATCGGCGTGTGCAGTCATCATGATGATCGGGACATAGGGATTGGTGCTGTTTGAGTCTCGGCGGACATGGAGCGCGAATTCCAAGCCATTCATCGGCTCCATCTCGAAATCCGAGATCACCAGATCCATCGGATGACGGCTGATCATATCCAAGGCCGCCTGTCCGCTGGCCTCGACCTGAACATCCTCAACGCCAATCCCGTCCAGAACACTCGAAACCAGGTGGCGGGTGACCTTGTCGTCATCAACCACCAGGACACGAAGTCCCGAAATATCGAGATCGCCCAGATCGTGAGCCATCAGACTCCCCACTTCATTCCGGTACCCATTCACTATGTCGGACCTCCAGACAGCTGTCGATGGAGCAACATGCGGATCCGGTTAATCCCTTTTTCACAGAACCTTATTGCCGAATGTTTAACCGATATATCGCCTCAGCCCCCAATGAAACGCGGTGCCGGGGCTTTTATCAAAATTTCCGAATAAAACAGATCCGAAATAGCACAAATAAGCACCAGAATCATTCTATGGAAATTCTAGCATAAATGCCTCAACCATCACGGTGAGCCAAATTGGAGGCCACCGATGAATCGATTATTACTCAGGTACGCCAAAACAAAATCGGGCAAAGCGCCAAAAACGACACGCTCTATGCTTCACACCCGGGTTCGGGCATTCAGGCGCAATCAGACCGGAGCGGCCCTGGTCATCCTGGCGGCCTCGTTGGTGCCCGCGATCGGAGCAACCGGGCTGGCAGTCGATGGGTTCATCGCCTATCTGGTCGACGACCGCTTGCAGGGGGCGGTCGACGCCGCAGCCCTTTCGACCGGTGCTGTGGTCAATGGCAGCGGCCAGAACTTCGAAGCCCAACAGATCGTGGAGATCAATTTCCCCAGCGGATACCTGGGCGCCACCCTGGGCTCGGTCGAGGTCAGCTACGCCAAAAACTTCACCCGGATATCAATCGAGGCGACCGCGACAGCGCCAACCTATTTCGCGAAGATTCTCGGCACCGACAG
>CALAHL010000895.1 GCA_937891725.1 uncultured Rhodospirillaceae bacterium
GGTTCGGATGCATCTGATCCGGGACGCGTTGGCACCTCTGGCGCGCCAAAGTTCCGGACGGGCTTGCTTCACCGGGCTGCGGGTTCTCGACGTGGGCTGCGGTGGCGGGTTGCTGTCGGAGCCGCTGACGCGGCTGGGCGCGGACGTGACGGGGATCGACGCGGATTCGGCCGGGATCACCGCCGCGCGGGCGCATGCGGCCGAGATGGGCCTCGAGATCGATTACCGGGTGGCGCCGGCGGAGAGTCTGGCCGCAACCGGCGAGCGGTTCGATGGGATCGTCTCGTCGGAAGTGATCGAGCATGTTTCAGACAAGGGCGCCTTTCTCGACGCTCTGGTCGGCCTGCTGCGGCCGGGTGGGGTGCTGGTGCTGACCACGCTCAACCGCACCCCGCGGTCCCGGATGGTGGCGATCGTGGGGGCGGAATACGTGCTGCGGATGATCCCGCGCGGCACCCACGACTGGCGCCAGTTCCCGACCCCGCGCGAGCTCACGGACCTATTGGAAGCGCGTGGAATGGCGGTCGACCCCGCCATCGGCTTCCACTACGACGCCATGAACAAACGGTTCGGCGAGACCGCGGACACCCGGGTGAACTACGGACTGGTCGCGCGCAAGCCGCGGTAAGGTGGGCGCCAGGGTGGGGGGGCGTGGTTCGACAGGCTGACCACGATACAAGTTGTGGCTTTTGGGAGTGTTGGGTTTTTTCTCCCCGAGCTCGTCGTACGGCGCGCGCCACATACCTCGGAAATCCCAACGCAAAACGCTCCCCGAAACGGCGGTGCCGTGGGAAGCGTGAAGACGGTGTTCGTCGGGTGTGAGACCGGTCGGCCTGTGGGAGGGTGAAGTGGTCTCCACCCCGTGCACAGGGAAGCGGGGGCTAGTAGCCCTCGCGCTCCATCCGCTTGCGCAGCACCTTGCGGGCGCGGCGCTGAGCTTCGGCACGCTCACGTGCCTTTTTCTCGGACGGCTTCTCGTAATTACGACGGAGCTTCATCTCACGAAAAATACCCTCGCGCTGCATCTTCTTCTTGAGCGCGCGCAGAGCCTGATCGACATTGTTATCCCGGACGGATACTTGCACGGAAAATCATCTCCTTCCCTGGGTTCGGTACAAACCGAGCGTTAACGACAAAAACAACTGCCCGGCACCCGATCTGAGCGCCGATCAGTCGTCACGAATTCGCAAGATACGCCAATTTCCGCCTCAAAGCCACCCATCGGCCATTTCAGACCGGACAGACGGCGCGCGGTTGTCGGCACCTTGATCCATGACGGGCTCGATTGAGACCGAACTGAACGCGCGCTATATGGCAGGATGAGACGGCGCTGTCCACAGCCAGTTCCGTCTGCCGGCGCGGAAATGCAACACTGAGGATCCGGACCGAGGATGCAAGAATGAGTGATCAGGCTGAAGAGACCGCCGCCGAAGGCCCGCCGATCGTGCGGATGGGCGACCCGGTGCTGCGGCGGATCGCGACCGAGGTCGCGGATCCGACCGCGCCAGAGATCCGGGGCCTGATCGCGGACATGACCGTGTCGCTGGCCGAGGCCGGCGGCATCGGGCTGGCGGCCCCGCAGATCGGGGTCGGGCTCCGGGTGATCCTGTTCAAGGTGCCGGACGCCCGGGCGACCGGCGATCCCGACGACGGCCCCTGTCCGCTGACGGCGCTGGTGAACCCGTCTTTTAAGCCGGCCGACGACGAGATGGTCCTGGGGTGGGAGGGCTGTCTCTCGATCCCGGGTTTACGCGGCGAAGTGCCACGGCATCAGCGGATCAAGGTCACCGGAACAACGCCGGAGGGCTCGGTTTTCGAGGCGGTGCTGGCCGGAACTCGGGCGCGGGTGGTGCAGCACGAGGTGGATCATTTGGACGGAGTGCTCTATCTCGATCGGATGACGGATCTGGCCCGCTTGGGCTTTGCTGAAGAGATCATGGAGGCGGAAGCGGCCCGCAAATGGCTGGGCGCCGATGCCGAGACGGGAGAGCAGGATGGCTGAGGCGGCGAATACCGATCGCAAGGACGAGGACAACCCGCTGGACGCGATGCGGGACCGGATCCTGGATGCGACCCTGCCGAATGTCCTGTTCGACGGGTGGAGCCGCAAGGGTCTGGTGATGGGCGCCGAGATGGCCGGGCTGCAGGAAGGCGATGTCGACCTGGTGTTTCCGCGCGGAGCCCGTGACGCGATCGCCCATTGGCTTGACCGGGCCGACCGGGAGATGAGTGCCGCGCTGGAGGCGGCCGATCTGGACAAGATGAAAATCCGCGCGAAGGTCGCGTTCGGGGTCCGCACCCGACTGGAGCAGGTCGCCCCGCACAAGGAGGCGGTTCGGCGCGCTTTGGGATTGCTGGCACTGCCGGGCAATGCGGCTCTGGGCACCCGGGCGCTGTACCGGACGGTGGACGCGATCTGGTACGCCTGCGGCGACCGGTCGACCGATTTCAATTTCTACTCAAAGCGCGGTCTGCTGGCGGCGGTTTATTCGTCGACGCTGCTGTATTGGCTGGACGACGAATCCGACGGCCATGAAGCCACCTGGGCATTCCTCGATCGCCGGGTCGAGAACGTGATGCAGATCCCGCAGATCAAGGCCCGCCTTGGCGATCTGGGCCGCAAACTGCCGAACCCGCTGCGCTTCATGCGGGCCGCCCGGACCGCCCGGGCGACCGCCAAATCCGGGAGCTGAAGTGGCGTTTCAGCTGGCGACTGGTTTCAGCCGCCGGTTCACATGACCCATTTTGCGGCCTTCGCGGGCCTCGGCCTTGCCGTAGAGGTGCAGCTTGCTGTCCGGCTCGGCGATCAGCTCCGGCCAGGCGTGCGCCTCCTCGCCGATCAGATTGGTCATGGCCACCTCGAACAGCGCCGTGGTCGGGCCCAGAGGCAGGCCGCAGATCGCGCGCACCAGCTGCTCGAACTGGCTGGTGGCGCACCCGTCCATGGTCCAGTGCCCGGAATTGTGCGGACGCGGGGCCATCTCGTTGACCAGAACTTCGCCGTCCTTGGTCACGAACATCTCGACCGCCAGCAGGCCGACCAGATCGATACCGGCCGCCATCCGTTCGGCGCCGGCGATCGCCGCCGTCGCGATCTCGTCCGAAAGCTCGGCCGGTGCTGTGCTGATGTGCAGGATGCCGTCGCGGTGCTCGTTCCGGGCAATTGGAAAGCTCGCCATGACACCATCCAGGCCGCGCGCCACGATCACCGAGATTTCCATGGCGAACGGGATCATCCGCTCCAGAACCGCCTGTTCGGTCGCCAAGTCGTCCCAGGCTTCGGACATCGAGCTGTCCATATCGAGCCGGATCTGACCTTTGCCGTCATAGCCCAGCGTGGTGGTCTTCAGGATCGCCGGCATCCCGATGGCCGACACCGCGTCGACCAGTTCGTCCAGATCGTGAACGCCCCAGAAGGGCGCGGTCTCCATCCCGCAATGCCGTGCGTATTTCTTTTCCTCCAACCGGTGCTGCGCGATCCGCAAGGCGTCGGAGTTCGGCCGGACCGGGACCCGGTCCTCTAGGAACTCGACCGCCGCGATCGGCACGTTCTCGAATTCGTAGGTCACCACGTCGACCGCGTCCGCGAACGCCGCCAAGGCGGCCTCGTCGCTCCAGGCGGCCACGGTCACCGCCGCCGCCACTTGCGAGGCGGGCCCGTCCGGGGCGGGGTCGTAGACATGACAGCGGTAGCCGAGATTGGCGGCCGCCAGGGCGGTCATCCGCCCCAACTGGCCACCGCCCAGGATGCCGATGGTGGCGCCCGGCGCCAACCGGCCCGCTTGGTCTTTGCTCATGACGGCACCTGGATGTCGTCGTTCACCGGGGTTTCCGCGACCGAGGCGGTGCGCTCGGCCCGGAGTGCGGCGACGGCCGCTCCGATCTCCGGTCGCGTCAAACTCACGATCTGGGCCGCCAGAAGTCCGGCATTGGTGGCGCCGGCTTTACCGATCGCGAGCGTTCCGACCGGAATGCCGCCGGGCATCTGCACGATCGACAACAGGCTGTCCCAGCCGGAGAGCGTCTTGCTTTCGACCGGCACACCCAGAACCGGAAGCAGGGTCATCGAGGCGACCATGCCGGGGAGATGGGCGGCACCGCCGGCCCCCGCGATGATCACCTGAAGACCGCGTCCGGCAGCGGCTTCGGCGTACTCGACCATGCGTTTGGGCGTGCGGTGGGCCGACACAATCCGGCACTCGTGGGGAATCCCTAGCCGCTCCAGCACCTCGGCGGCATGGCGCATGGTGGGCCAATCGGACTGGCTGCCCATGATCACCCCGACAAGCGGACCGCCGGTTGGATTTGAAGACGTCGGTTTATCGGCCATATGCATTCCACCTCGCATCCTGAAGGGC
>CALAHL010000896.1 GCA_937891725.1 uncultured Rhodospirillaceae bacterium
CGGATGAGCCTGACCGGCGACGCCATGGCCCATGCCATACTGCCGGGTGCTGCGGCCGATGATGCGATGGATCTCCGGGTGTTCGTTCAATCTTTGACGTTGCCGGACCTCCGCACGGAAAGCGGAGGGGCTGACCCCGAACTGGATCTTGAACGTGCGGGCAAAGGCGGCTGGGGCCGAAAATCCGCAGGCTGTCGCGATCTCCGTGATCGACAGGTCTTCGTAGAACAGGAAGTTGCGGGCGGCCTGAAGCCGGATGCGCTGGTAAAGCCGCATGGGCGAAATCCCGAAGGCCGTGTCGCTGGCCCGGGCAAGGGTGCGCTTGGGGGTGTCGAGCGCCTGCGCCAGCTCGTCAAGCGATAGCGGGAAGTCGAGGTTTTGTTCCATCGTCTTGGTCAGGCGCGACACCAGGCTGCCCGCCTGGCTGTCGACCGGTTGGTCGAACCGCTGTCGCGTGTCGGACGTACGGCGAGAATGCACCATTGCATTGGCCACTTCGCTGGCCATCGCCTCGCCCGCAAAGCGCGCGATGAGATCGAGCATCAGATCGAGGGTTGCGACGCCGCCTGCGCAATGCACCCGTTTGTCTCCGCTCATGTATATGCCATTGAGAGGCTTGGCCTCGGGGAACCACTCCCTGAAGGTCGTCACCGCTTCCCAGTGCAAAACAACCTCTGGCGCGGCCTCCGTCGCCACGAGCCCGGCCTGCGCAAGCGCGTAGGCGCCGGTATCCACCCCGCCGACGATTGCCCCGAAGCGCGCCACTGTCCGAAGGTATCCGAGCAGACGGCGCGACAAGTTCTGCGTCGGCAGGTTGCCCTGGAACAGCAGGCAGACATCCACAGGCCTTGAGGGAGCCAGATCGCCGTCGGCGGCAAACCACATTCCGTTCGACGCATGCACCTCGGCCCCGTCTTCGGACAGGACCTGCCATTCGAACAGGTCGCGCCCCGAATTCTGGTTGGCGATCCGCAGCGAGTCGGTGGCGAGGATCAGTGCCGTTAGAGGAAACTCCGGCTGGAGGACGAACGCAAAGCGGGCTTTTGAATCGGGCATGAAATTCTCCTGTCCCAAAAAACTAGGGTAGTGCGGCAAGAATTGATAAATTACTGGCAATAATTATCAACGCAATCCTGTATTTCCGTCCTTACTGTTTTCACAGCACCCGGCCCGGACTGCCCTAGCCGATGCAGTTAGACCCTTGAATTTCATGGCTGATGGCCCCTGTCAGCGGTGCGTTTTCGTACCGTGAGGAGCTGTGCGTCATCTAAAATGGAGCTGCCGAAAGTGGACGATAAGAAGAAGAAACTCCAAGGCTGCTATGTCACCATCCCGACGCCATTCGACGATACGCCTGAGATGGGCGTTAACGAGGCAGCTCTGCGCAAATACGTCCGGTTCCTGATCGATTCGGGGCTGACTGCCGACTACGCGACATTGCTAGCCGGCGGGGCTGCTGGCGACTTTTCCACCATGACTTTCGAAGAGCGGCTCTTCGTGGCCGAAGTGGTGGTCGATGAAGCGGCGGGCGTAGTGCCGATCGCCATGGGCGCCCAAACCACCAGCACGCTGGAACTGATCCGCCTTGCCAAGGCCGCAAGTCAGCTCGGCGCCGATTTCATTCAGGTTTCGTGCCCGTTCTACTTCGCCCATACCGAAGCGGACTTCGAGGACTATGTCCGTGCGGCCGCCGCCGCCGCTCCCGATGTAGGGATCATCCTCTACAACACCTTCTGGACCAGCAAGAACCTGAGCTTCGCGATGATCGAGCGGCTGGCGGAGATCCCGAACATCGTCGGTCTGAAATGGGCCGCCCCGCGCACCGATGCGATGGAGTTCGAGGATGTCTGTTCCCATTTCTCGGGCCGCTTCACGATCATCGACAACAACCTGCTGTTCGGGATGAGCGCGATGCCCAGCCTCGGCGCGACAGCCTTCGAGGTGCATCACTGCAACTTCTGGCCCGAATGGGGGATCAAGCTGATCGACGAGGTGCGGACAGGGAACTACCCCGAGATCGCCCGGATGCTGGTAGAGGAGGGCATGCCCTTCTACAAGCTTTGGGTCGAGATCGAACAGACCTATACCAGCGGTGACGGTTATCTCGACAAGCTGTGCATGGAACTCATCGGACTGCCCTCCAGCCGGTGCCGCCCGCCCACCCGCGACATTCGCCAGACTCACAAAGAACAAACCCACGCCATGATGAGTAAAATAGGCGTGCCAAGGCTGATCGGCCTTTCCTGAGGCGACGTGCAGACCACCACGAACACCATCAAGAACAGAACGAAAGGGAGTATGAAGATGATGAAGACAATCGCGAAAACCACGGGACTGGCCCTCAGCGCCAGCCTGTTGATGACGAGTGTTGCCGCCGCGCAGGACGACGTCCGGCTGCGCTTGAACTGGATGTATTACGGCTCACACGCCGGGTTCGCGCATGGGTATGTGGCTGGCATCTATGATGATTACGGGATCGATCTCGACATCCGCTCGGGCAACGGCTCCAGCTCGGCACACCGGCTGGTGGCCAACGGCGACAGCGATTTCGCCTACGGCTCCTGCGGGGCGCTGATCACGCTGGCCAGCCAGGGGGCTAACATCGTGTCGGTCGCCGTGATCGATGCGACGGGATCGGAGGCGGTGATCGTGCGCCCTGACGCCGGGATCGAGTCGATCGAGGACCTGCGCGGCCATGTCATCCTGACCACGGCCAATGCGGGCGTAAATACCTTCTTCCCGATCGTGCTGTCCAATGCCGGTCTGACCGAGGATGATGTGACCCTGACCAACGTGCCTGACGGCGCCCTCGTGTCGAGCTACCTGCAAGGATCGGGCGGCGCGGTCGCCATGCTGGGCGGTCTCGACGACAAACCGGCCGAGATCCGCGCCAATGGTGGCGATGACCCGGTCCTGTTCCCCTATTCCGACTACGGGGTGGACCAGGTTGGCTACTGCATCTCGACGCGGCGTGACCTTGTCGAAAGCAACCCCGATCTTGTCGACCGCTTTGTCGATGCCACGATCGAAGCTTATACCCAGACCGAGGCTGACCCCGACACGGCGGTTGCTGCCATTGCCGACATTGTCGGTGGCACCATGGCCGAGGAACAGGGCATGATGCAGGCGCGCTCGGTTCTCGATGTGACGCTTGGTATTCTGTATTCCGGTGCGAACACCGAACGTCAGCTTGGCCTGAACGTCCCGTCCGACTGGGAAAGCATGGTCAGCCTGATGCAGGAATACAATGACCTCAATCCCGAGGCGGAAGCGGCGAGCTTCTACACCAACCAGTTCATCGACTGACAAGCTAAACTGGCCGGGGGCCGCAGCTGGCCCCCGGTATTCGAAGGAAGAGTTCATGAGCAACCAGATCAAATTCTCGGGCGTGAAGAAGGTCTTTGGACGCGGCCCTGATGCCGTTCATGCCTTCGGTCCGGTCGATATGGTGGTAGAGGAAGGGGAATTCGTCTCGCTGCTTGGACCGTCGGGTTGCGGAAAGTCCACCCTGATGCTCATGACCGCGGGGCTGTTGGACGCGACCGAAGGTTCGGTCAGCATCGGTGGGACACCGGTGAAAGGCCCGCAGACCGATATCGGTATCATGTTCCAGGATAATACGCTGGTTCCCTGGCGCACCGTGCGCGGGAACATCGAGCTGCAACTGGAAATGCGCGGCATCTCCGTAGCCTCGAAACGGGCCGAGATCGACGCGATCCTGGCCTCTGTTCACCTGGAGGATTTCGCGGACCGCCATCCCTATGAGCTTTCAGGCGGGATGCAGCAGCGCGCGGCCTTCTGTCAGGCGATGATCCATGCGCCCAAGACGATGCTTCTGGATGAACCGCTCGGCAAGCTCGACGCGATGACGCGCGAACGCATCCGTAGCGATCTGCAATCGCTGTGGATGGAGCAGCGACCCACGGTCCTGTTCGTCACCCATTCCATCGAGGAAGCGATCCAGCTCTCCAGCAAGGTTGCGGTGATCACGCCGCGTCCGGGCCGGATCGAGCGCGTGATCGACATCGACCTGCCTTATCCACGCGACTACGAGGTGAAGCGCTCGCCCGAGTTTTCCGCATATGTCCATGAAACCCAGGAGATCTTCAGAGGCTATGGCGTCATTTGACAAAAAACCAACCTTCGCGGGCCTGAAGCTGCGGTTGTTGAATTCGTGGATGTTTGTCGCCTTCTTCATCGGGTTCTTCCTGTTCTGGGAATACTCGGTGCTTTGGTTCGACATCCCGCTCTACATCCTCACCCCGCCGTCGCTGATCATCGAAAACGGTGCGGCTGATCTGCCCCGGCTTCTGGACTACACGCTGGTCACGGGGACCGAAGTCATTATCGGCTATGTCCTGGCGGTTGTCCTTGCGCTGCCCCTTGGCCTGGCCATCGCGTTTTCCACGATCCTCAAGCGCACGATCTACCCGTTCATCGTCTGCATCGAGATGGTGCCGAAGATCGCCTTTGCGCCGCTCTTCATCTCGTGGCTCGGCTTCGGGCTGCTGCCCAAGGTAATCATCGTTTTCCTCGTGTGCTTCTTTCCCATCGTGCTGAACGCGATCCTTGCCTTCAATTCTCTGTCCGAGGAGTTGACGCTGTTTTCGCGCTCAACCGGGGCAGGCATCTGGCGCACCTTCTTCAAGGTCAGGCTGCCCGCCGCGCTGCCCCAGTGTTTCGTCGGGTTCAAATATGCTGCGATCAACGCAACCGTGGGCGCGGCGATTGCCGAGTTCATCGGATCTGACGAGGGGCTTGGCTTCTACATCCAGATCGTGACCGGCAACATGCGGCCCGATCTGGCCTTCGCCGGGATCTTCTTCCTGACGCTTCTGGGGTTGTGCCTGTTCGGGATCGTGACGCTGGCCGAACGGCTGCTCATCCCCTGGCACATCTCGGTTCGCCGCAACTGACGCATCTGTAACGGAGTTTTCCCAT
>CALAHL010000897.1 GCA_937891725.1 uncultured Rhodospirillaceae bacterium
GATGACGACCAAAGAATGAGTTCCCTGGTAGCGACGACCGCCCAGGAGATGCGCTTTGAGACATTGACCATTAACAGCGCTGCGGCACTGTTGAAGATCCTCCCGACGGTCGAGGTCGACGGCATCGTTATGGATATCGTGATGCCGGGAATGGACGGTATCGAGTTGCTGCGCCATTTGTCGGCGCAAAAGTGCCGGGTTCCGATCATCCTGATGTCCGGATTCAATCCGATGTATATGCGCATGGCGGACACGATCGGGTCGGGGGACCACCTGAATATCGTTGCGACGCTTCAAAAGCCTTTTGAGATCGAAACCCTGGAGTCGGCCCTCCGGCTCCTTGAAAAGCAGACGGCTTCCGCACAAACGACGGAAATGCCAAATGACAAATAGGCTGAATGAAGGATGGGCCGGCTAATGGGTCCGGGGCTTGATCCGGCGTACCGGATCCGACGCCGCGTCTTGAGCGGTCGCCCCCCGTCCGGGAGGAGCAGAGATGACGACTGGAGTGCCGCGCCCATTTTTTGACCGCCTCAGGAGCCTGAATTTTCAGATCACAAGCGCGTTCATACTCGCGATTCTGACGGTCACGCTCGGCGTCGCCGGACTGGAGCTTCGGGACGGATTGAATAGACACAAGGACAATATCCTGGCGTCGGAAAGCGCGCGGGTCGAGACGGCATCCCAGACGTTTGAGCTTTGGGTCATGAAAGCCCGCCGGGACATCAGAATCCTTGGCGAGACGCCGCCGATCTCGGGCATCGTCCGTGCCACGGAGGCACAGGGCGGGTTCGACATGGTCGGCCTGACCCATTTAGAGACATGGAAGCGGCGGCTGGAGAATGTCTTCATCTCGTTCCTGATGGCCGATCCTGAATACGCACAGCTCCGCTTCATCGGAGTCGCCGACAACGGCCAGGAACTGGTGCGGGTTCAGCGCGAAAACCAAGAGATCGTCATCACCGACGCCGCCGGTCTCCAGCACAAGGCCCACCGGGATTATTTCCAGGAAGGGCTGAGGCTCCAGCCCGGAGAGGTCCTGGTCTCGCGGATTTCTCTGAACCAGGAAAACGGGCGGGTCGAGGAACCGCATTGGCCGACGCTGCGATTGATGACCGGCGCGTTCACGGCGACCGGTGATCTTTTCGGCATGATCGTGGTCAACCTGCGGGTGGGTCAGATCCTCGAGACGTTGGCAGCCGGGGCCCCGAGCTACAGCACCAGGTATCTGCTGAACAGCACCGGAGACTTTCTGCTGCATCCCGATCCCGACTGGACCTTCGGCTTCGATCTGGGGCATCGGTATACCTGGAAGGACCATGCTCCCGAAATTGACCTGGGCACGATCGCCGCCCGTCAGGGCGAGGCCGACGGGCAATTTCTTCGCGACACCCATGCATTCGACGAAAATTACCTGACAACCCGGGAAGTTCGCCTGGACCCGAACGACGCTGGCAAGGATCTGACCCTGGTCTTGGAGGTCAGCAGATCCGCGCTTCAGGACTTGAGCGGCGTCACGCTCGGCAGCGTGACCGTGGCGACCGCCGGGATCGCGCTCCTGCTCGGCGGGCTTGTCACGTTTTATCTCTCAAAGGTCCTTCAGCCGCTCAACCAGTTGACCGGATCGGTGCAGAACGTGGGTGCCGGAAACTTTGAGGTCACCCTGCCGCAGACGAAGGTTCTTGAGATTCGGACCCTGGTGCATGCGTTCCGTCAGATGATTGACGGCATTCGAGCCCGTGACCGCTCGATCGAGGAAAGCAGTGCGAAGATCCGGCAACTGAACGAAGGGCTTCAGGCCCGCTTGACGGCATCGAACCAGCGGGCGGCGCTGGCGACCGCGGCGGTCGGCATCGGGGTGTGGGACATTGATCTCGGCACCGGACAGCTCGCCTGTGATGACTCGGCCCTGCAAATGCTTGGGATTGAGCCTTCGGACGACACGCTCAACCTAGATACACTGCTGCAATCCATCCATCCAGACGACAGCCCGAGCGTGGCGACGGCGATCGACACTGCGATCCGGCAGGGCACGGAGCTTTCCGCAATCTTCAGGATTGTCGCGCCCGATACCAAGCTCCGGACTCTGGAAGCGCGCGCGGCGGTGGTCCGGAATCCCCGAAACACAGACAAACTTCTGCGGGGCGTGCTCATTGACGTGACCGAGGCGCATTCGACGGCACTCGCGTACAAGGTTCTGAACGAGGAAGCGACCAGCTTCGCCTACGCGGTGTCACATGACCTTCGGGCCCCGCTGCGCTCCATGAACGGATTCGCCGTCGCCCTCAAGGATGAGTACGCCGACAGCTTGGACGAAACGGCGAGCGACTATATCGATCGGATCTCCAAAGCCGCCGTCCGGATGGGCGTCCTGATCGACGACATGCTTAAGCTCTCGCAGATCTCGAAGACGGAAATCCATCGGAAGACCTTGAACCTGTCCGAGATCGCCGAGGAGATCGTGTCCGAGCTCCGGGCCGCCGAACCAGGCCGTCAGGTGACCGTCGATATCGCGTCCGGCCTGTTCACGGTCACCGACCCCGGGATGGCCAGGATCATCCTGTGGAACCTGCTGGGGAATGCCTGGAAATACAGCCGCGACTTCGACCCGGCCACCATCACCGTCGACCGAACCACTCGTGACGGTCGTCCGGTCTTCGTCGTCCGGGACACCGGCATGGGATTCGACATGGCCTATGCGGACAAGCTGTTCAAA
>CALAHL010000898.1 GCA_937891725.1 uncultured Rhodospirillaceae bacterium
CCTTGGAGCGTGCCGTACTTGACTTGGTCGACAACTGTATTGATGGCGCGAAACGCATGCGCCCCGGAGAAGAGCCCGATTTTCACGGGCTGAACGTTGCGGTCCACATGGACGGAGACGGGTTTGAGATTGCAGACAATTGTGGCGGCTTCGATGTGGAAACCGCACGGAATTATGCCTTCCGGTTCGGCAGGCCCGAAAAAGCAGCATCCACCGACTATTCGATAGGCCAATTCGGCGTTGGCATGAAGCGCGCACTGTTCAAATTCGGACGCTATTTCGAAGTACATTCCACGACCACCAATCAAAGATGGTCGATGCATGTCGATGTAGACGCCTGGGAACGGGACGAGGGAAACTGGTTCTTCGACTTCGCGAATGTCGAAGAGGGTCAATTTGCAGACGCCGAAGTTGGAACAAGAATCATAGTGAAGCGCCTTCGGCCGGAGGTGTCGCGGCAGTTTGCATCTGAGCACTTTAAGCGCCAGCTCTCCGAGATGATCCGCTCACACCAGCGACAGTTTTTGGCTTTTGGGCTGGCAATAGATTTCGGCGGCTTGCACTTGACCAACACGGACCTTCGCATTCGGTCAGGCGGTCAGTTCAATCCAGCAATCGAGGAATTTGCCGTCGATGGTGACACCGATGCTCCCGTGAACATCCGTATCGTCGCAGGTATCTCGGAGTCGTCTCCAACAGCCGCTGGCTGGTATGTAATCTGCAACGGCCGAGTGATCCTTTCAGCGGATAGATCCGAGTCAACTGGATGGAACTCCGTTGCCGAACAAAAGGACGGAATACCCAAATACCACAACCAATACGCCCGATTCCGTGGTGCTGTTTTCTTTAGTTGTCGTGATTCAAAGAAGCTCCCTTGGAACACGACCAAAACCGGTCTGGACGCGTCTACTACGGTATGGCAACTGACCTTCCCCAAGATGCTGGATCACACTCGAACTGTCATCAATTTCCTGAACGCTCTTGACAACAGCATTGAAGAATATGGCGCGAAAGCGTCGCCTTTGTTGGTCGCGCTCAACAAAGAGACCTTAGCGAAAGAAGTCGAGAAGTTTCGAGGTCCGACGACGTTCTCATGGAACCGAACTCCGCAAGAACTTGGGCCCAGAACGATAAAAATACAGTACTCGAGAGAGGAGACAAAAATTCAGAGTCTCATGACCGCATTGGGCGTCACTTCGGCGAAAGCGGTTGGAGAAAAGACGTTCGATATCATTTTCGATGAACAGGGTGGTGAAGATCAATGACCGCCAGCTATAGGATTATTGATTATTCGCTACGGCCGGCAAAATTTGCCGAGAGAAAAATGCTCAGCGAAATATTCTCAAGATTAAAGGTCTTCGCCTCCCTTGAAAGCTATCGCTACATCGGTTTTGGCTCAATTTGGTTTTCAGATTGCATTCTATTCCACAAAGCCCTTGGTGTCGAAGATGTCATTTCCATCGAAAAAGAGCAGGCACATAAGGCCCGATTTGAATTCAACAAGCCGTACAAAGGCATTCGACTCATGATGGGGGCTGCGGCAGATGTCTTGCCAGGACTGGATTGGGCGCATCGTTCCATAGTGTGGCTCGACTACGATGACCCGCTCAACCCAGGGATTCTGGACGACGTCAGAACAGTTGCGACGCGCGCAACCAGCGGGACGGTGCTGGCCGTCTCTGTGCAGGCTGAAGGCCTCGTGGACAAGCGACCTCATTTGGAGGAACCGCTGGAGATTACAACCGCTCACGGATTTCGCGATTGCTTCGGCGATGCTCGCACGCCACAAGACCTTGAACCAGCGGGTCTGCGCGGATGGTCGCTTTCGAAGACATCTCGACGGGTAATCCGTGAGGAGATCGACGCAGGGCTTCATTCCGTCAACGCAGGGCGCAATCCCGGGCAAGTCCTTCGCTTT
>CALAHL010000899.1 GCA_937891725.1 uncultured Rhodospirillaceae bacterium
GAAAACTTTGCGACAGAACCCTGCTCGCGACCGATACTGTTGAAGAAGTCGGCTGACGGTTTGGCTTCGAGGCGGTTCGTCGATGAGCTGGCGTGGATGCAATTGCCCTTTTCCTCTCACGTGGCCGGTTCCGGTGCATGCGGGGTGCAGATCTTTGCGAGTTTCCGGAGGTCCTGGGCGGTGGCGGTAATGAGGAAGTTGTCGCGGGCCCCACAAGGCCCTCGTAATCGCAATCGGCCGAGTTTCAGGATTCGTTTGAGGTGGGCGAACGGCATCTCGACCTTCTTGCGCTGTCGGCGGGACGTCGCATAGGCCTCGGTCTTGGCGATGTCGCGGGCCATGTCCCGCACCCGTTCATGGATGGAGCCCGGGATCTTGCGTGCCGTTCCTTGGGACAGCAACTCGGCTTCAGCGGGCAGGCGTCGCAGCCGGACTTGCCAGTCCGATAGATCCGGGTGTGGTCTATGGTCACACCGCTCCGCGGCTTGGTGAACGAGCGGCGGTTGTTCTGGAGGAGCTTCCCGTCGGGGCAGGGGTAGGCATCGCTGTCATGATCGTAACTGAAGTCCTCGCGTGAGAAGGTGCGGTCCGTGCGCTTGGACTTGTCGAAGACCGGGATATGCGGTTCGATCCCGCGCGCGTGCACCTGGACGCGGTCCAGGGCGCGCCGGATCGGCCGGCGAGAGATGCTTTGGCTGGACGGGCGTCGCTCCGCCGAACGCCGCGTCGTCGAGAACGGCCAGGTACTCCTCAACGGCGCGCCCGGCCGGCGGCAGATCTTCGGCCCTGGTCACGCCGCACTGACGATGGGCATCCGCCACGATCAGGCTGGCATCCACGGCGAAGCCCTCGCCGCCGACCAGGCCTTCCGCCATGCAGCGCCGCAGGACCGTCTCGAACAGCTCGCGCAGCAGATCGGACTCCCGGAACCGGCCGTTGCAGGTCTTTGAGAAGGTTGAGTGGTCCGGCACGTCACCCTCCGGGCCATGCCGGCAGAACCACCGGTAGACCAGGTTCAGGTGAACCTCCTCGCACAGCCGTCGTTCCGAGCGGATGCCGAAGCAGTAGCCCACGATCTGCATCCGGATCAGCAGTTCCGGATCGATAGAGGGGCGGCCGATCTGGCTGTAGTACGGCGCCAGATGCCGGCGGATATCCGACAGATCGACGAACCGGTCGATGGCCTGCAACAGGTGATCGCCAGGCACATGTCGCTCCAGGTTGAAGTCGACGTGCCCCCCTGAAACCTCTGCGTTGTGGAGTACGTCTGTTCCTCTGACGAGGAGACGGACGATGAAGCGCAGGCGGTTCAGCACAGATCGACCCGGGCCGGTCCGTTTAAGGCGCTGATCGCAGGAGTTAAATTCCCCGGCGATCCAGCGTGCGACCTGGACAATAGACGGCAATCCTTCCGATACTGCGAACGCGACTGGTGTGCCGATTTCGCCGATGTGTCGCGCGTTCAGATCAGGAGGCAGCGATGTCGTCGACGGATAAGCCCGACACCCCGGAACTGGAGCCCTGGCAATGGCCGGACGCGCGTTGGCGGGCCATCGTCGACAAGGTGCGCGCCGGTCGCAGTCTGAAGCCCCAGACCTGGAAGGGCGGGGGGAGATGCGCCGTCGCGCTCTCCTTCGACAGCGACCACGAGACCAGCACTCTGCGCTGGGGGCATACCTCGCCGGGCAAGCTTTCCCAGGGCCAGTATGGCGGCCGGGTGGCGATCCCGCGGATCCGCAAACTGCTGGCCAAGCACGACGTGAAGGCCTCGTTCTTCGTGCCGGCCGTGGTCGCCAAGATTCATCCCGATGAGCAGCGCGGCCTGGTCGACGAGGGCCATGAGATCGGCATTCACGGCTGGATCCACGAGCTGAACAGCAAGCTGCCGCCGGCCGACGAGCGCGACCTGATGATGCGCGCCGCCGACGTTCTGGAACAGATCAGCGGCAGGCGTCCGGTCGGCGTGCGCACCGCCTCGTGGGATTTCTCCGAGCACACACTGGCAATCGCCCGCGAGATGGAACTGCTCTACGACAGCTCGCTCATGGCCGATGACGAACCTTACGAATTGCTGGAGGACGGCAAGCCGACCGGCATGGTCGAGCTGCCGGTCGAGTGGATCCGCGACGACGCCGTCTACTTCAATATGGACCGCTTCTCGGCTCTGCGGCCCTATACACCACCGTCCAGCGTGCTCGAAGTTTTCAAGGCCGAATTTGATGGCGCCTATGCCGAAGGCGGGCTGTTCCTGCTTACCATGCATCCGCACATGATCGGCCACCGCTCGCGCATTTCGTTGCTGGACAGACTGATCGAATACATCAAGGGCCACGACGGCGTGTGGTTCGCCACCCATGCCGAAGTGGCGCAATACTGCAAAGACAACGCCTGAGGCGGGTCGCGCCGGTTCTCAGTAACTCGGGATGCCGAGGGTGAGGCCACCGTCGACGACCAGGATGCTGCCAGTCACGTAGCTCGCGCGTTCCGACAGCAGTTACGCGACCAGATCGACGAGTTCCTCAGGCCGGCCTTCACGGCCCAGCGGGATGCGCGCGACTTTCGCCACATGCTCCGCCTGTCCGGCGCCGGCCGCGTGTTCCATCACCCGCTCGGTACCGATCAGGCCGGGGGCGACGGCGTTGACCCGGATGCTGTAGGGGGCGAGCTCGATCGCCAGATTGCGGGTGAGCTGCGAGAACCCGGCTTTGGACGCCCCGTAATGGGCGATGCCGGGCCGCGCCAGAGTCGCCGCACTGGAGCCGATATTGACGACCGATCCGGCAATCCCGGCAGCGGCCATCCGTCGCCCAAGCGCCTGCACCATCAGGAAGGGGGCGCGCAGATTGAGGTTCAGCACCGCGTCCCATTCGGTCGTCACCATGTCGAACAGCGGTGTGACCGGATAGATTCCGGCCGCGTTGACCAGCCCGCCAATCGGCTTGCAGGCGTCCCAGGCCGCCGCTACGAGCCGCTCGGGCTCGGTCGGGTCGATGAGGTCTCCGGGGAAACCGAGAAACCTGTCGCCGAACTCCTCGCGGACTCGCGCCAAACCGTCGACATCAATGTCGACGCCGGCGACCGTCACGCCCGCGGACATCAGGTGACGCGCGATGGCGAGGCCGATGCCGGAGGCCGCGCCGGTGACGATGACCGGTTCGGAAACATCGACGGTCATGTGGCGACGTGGCAGGCCGCTTCCTGGCCGGGCCAGTCGGCGCGCAACTCGGGTTCGATCTCCGCGCACCGCGGCTCGGCGCGCGGACAGCGGTTCCGGAACCGGCAACCGCTCGGCAGATTCCCCGGGTTCGGCGGCTCACCTTCCAGCGAGAACGTGTCGGTGACCCGGGCGCCGCCGATGGTCGGAATCGCCGACAGGAGCGACCGGGTGTAGGGGTGGCGTGGCGTCTCGAACACCGCCTCGGTGTCACCGAACTCGACCACCTTTCCGAGATACATCACGGCGATCCGGTTGCAGATCATGCGGACGACGGACAGGTCGTGCGAGATGAACAGGTAGGTCAGGTCGAACTGTTTGCGCAGATCCAGCAGCAGATTGAGGATCGTCGCCTGCACCGACACGTCGAGGCCGGACGTCGGCTCGTCGAGCACAATCAGGCTCGGCTGAAGGGTGAGGATGCGCGCGAGCCCGACCCGGCGCTGCTGACCGCCGCTGATCTCGTGCGGATACAGATCGAGATGGCTCGCCGGCAGGCCGACCGCTTGGAGGATTTCGCGCACCCGCTGCTCGCGTTCCTCGAAGCTGAGAGAACCGTGGTGGATGACCAACGGCTCATGCAGGGAGCGGCGGATCTTCCAGCGCGGGTCGAGCGACGCCCCGGGGTCCTGATAGGAATACTGCAGGTGACGACGGGTTTCGCGGGCCGCACTCGGTGTCTGGCCGGTGATGTCATTGCCCTCGAAGACCATTGTCCCGGAGGTTGGGGGGTGGATCCCCATGATGGTCTTGCCGAGAGTCGACTTGCCGCAGCCGCTCTCACCGACGATGCCCAGGATCTCGCCCTTGTCGACGGTGAAGGTGACGTCATCCAGTGCGCGCAAGACGCCTTTCTGGAAGCCGAAAGCGTTGCGGATTGCGAAGTGCTTGGTCAACTGGCGGATGTCGAGGATCGTCTTCGCGTTGACCTCGGTGCGGCGCGGGGCAGAGGGGGCGTCCACGTTCATGCCAGTGCGTGCCTCTTTTCCTCGGCGACAGGATGATAGCAACGGACCGCGTGTCCTGCGCCCACCGGTGTGAGATCGGGTCTGGTCTGCCGGCAGAGGTCGGTGGCGAATTCGCAGCGCGGGTGAAACCGGCAGCCGGGGGGCGGGTTCACCAGTCCGGGAATGTCGCCCGGAATGCCCGCGATGCGGCCGTCCCGGCTCGGCAGGCTCTTCAGCAGACGGTTCGTATAGGGGTGGCTCGGTCGCTTGAAGAAACCGTCGCTGGAGGCGGCCTCCATCTCCTGACCGGCGTACATGACGGTGATGCTGTCGCAGATCTCCCAGGCCGTGCCGAGGTCGTGGGTGGTGAACAGCACCGATATGCCGTGATCGGTCGCGAGCTTCCGCAGCAGTTTGAGGATCTGCGCCTGGATCGTCACGTCGAGCGCAGTGGTCGGCTCGTCGGCGATGATGAGCTTCGGCTCCGGCAGCAGCGCCATGGCAATCATCAGCCGTTGCCGCTGGCCGCCGCTGACCTCATGGGGGTATTTCTTCAACACCGCCTCGGGATCGGGGAGTTGAACCTGGCGCAGCAGGTCCAGGACCCGATCGTGGTCCGCCTTGCGCCGACTCGATCCGTAGAAGCGCGGCAGCCAGCCGGAGCCGCCGGCGGCGGCATCGTCAAGCGCCGGCGACTTCCATTTCATCAGATCCATGATCTGGGCACCGATGGTGAATACCGGATTGAACGAACTGAACGGATCCTGGGGGATAAAGGAGATGCGGCGCCCGCGGACGGTCGCCGCCAGCGCATCCGGGTCGACCTGCAGCAGGTCGGTTCCGTCGAACGCGATGGTCCCGCTCTCGAGCCGGGCCGAGTTCTTCGGCAGCACGCCGAGGATCGAGCGGGCGAGGGTTGTCTTGCCGCAGCCACTCTCGCCCACGAGCCCGACGATCTGGCCACGGCCGATGGTCAGGTTCACATTGTCGAGCACCCGGGCCACGCCGCCGTCGGTGGCGAAGCTGACCCGAAGATCCCGCACTTCCAGCAGATTACTTGTCATGACGGCTGCTCCGCCGGATACGGGGGTCGAGGATGTCGCGCAGCCCGTCGCCGAGCAGGTTGAAGCCCATGACAACCAGGAAGATCGCTATGCCGGGGGCCGTCGCGTACCACCAGGCCTCGGGCAGAAACTCGCGGGACTCGGAGATCATCCGTCCCCATTCAGGTGAGGGCGGCGGCGCCCCGAGACCGAGAAAACCGAGAGCGGCGGCGGTCAGGATGGTGCCGCCCATACCGATGGTGGTCCGCACGATGATCGACGACATGATGTTCGGCAGGATGTGCAGGATCATCACCCGGGCGGGGGACGCGCCAAGGGCCACGCTCGCCTCGATGAAGACCTCGTTCTGCAGCGACCGCGTCTCGGCATAGACCAGACGCGCCCAGAATGGCCAGTAGGTAACCGACAGCGCCAATATCACATTCTCGATGGACGGCCCA
>CALAHL010000900.1 GCA_937891725.1 uncultured Rhodospirillaceae bacterium
CTTCTGGAAGCCCATGAGCGGAACTACTGGCAGCCCGACGACGCCACGCTTGCCGCCCTCCGTCAGGCCGGCGACGAGCTCGAGGATCGCCTGGAAGGTGTGATGGTCGCAGCCGAATAGGCGTGGCTTCAGCGTCGCCGCGAACGCCCGCTCACGCCTCACCCACCGGTTCCACCCCACACCAGTCCGCGACGAACAGGGCGATGGTCTTGGTCGCCTCCCGGATGCTGGAAATCCTGACCCGCTCGTCGAAGCCGTGGACATTCTCGGCTTCCGGTCCGTAGACCAGGGTCGGCATGTTCCCGTAGAGCACATAGACCCGGCTGTCGACATAGGCGGTGGTTGGCTGATCGCCCAGGGCCGCTCCGGTCACTGCCTGATGCTGGGTCGCCAGGGTCTGCTCAGCGTCTGAGCCCGGCTCCAGATCGTAGCCTTCGGTGAAGAACCCGTTGAACTCGACCTCCGGCGGATTGTTCGACAGGAACGGATGCGCCGAGGATGCGGTGCGGATCGCGCCCTCGATCTCCCGGGCCATCGCCTGCGGCTTGTGACCTGGATAGATCGAGATCCGGCAATCCATCTCGCACCAGGCCGGAACGGACGAGGCCCAGTCGCCGCCCTGGATCTTGCCGATGTTCAGATTCACCGGATGGCCGAGCTCGCCGTAATGCTTGGTCTCGCCCTTGATCCCGTTCCAGCGGGCCTCGATCTCACGCAGCGAGGCCACCAGATCATAGGCCGCCATGATCGCGTTCGAACCGGTGCCCGCCCGCGACACGTGGACCGGGTAGCCCCGCACCTTCACCTTGAACCACAGCACGCCCATCACCGCACGGGTCAGATGCAGGCCGGTCGGCTCACTGATCAGCGCCGCGTCGGCGGTGTAACCGCGCAGCAGGGTGGCGAGCGCGCCATTGCCGGTGCTCTCCTCTTCGCAGACAGATTCCAGATGAACCGTGCCTGCGGGCTGAACACCGGCGGCGCGCAAGGCGTCGAGTGCAAACATGTTTGCGACCACCCCGGCCTTCATATCGCCTGCCCCGCGCCCATACATCCAGTCACCGTCGATCCGGGGATCGAAGGGCGGGCTGCTCCACATGTCGAGCGGGCCGGCCGGAACGACGTCCACATGGCCGTTCAGGATCAGCGATCGGCCGGACTCGGCGTTCGGGCGATGGGTGCCCACCACGTTCCAGGCATTGGCATAATCGACCGCAATCGGCGAGAAGCCCTCATGGTGTTTGATGTCGTCCGCGTTCACCCGCCAGCGGTCCATCGCCAGGCCGCGGGAGCGCATGGCCTGAAACATCAGGTCCTGCGCCAGGTGTTCCTGCCCCCGGATCGACGGCCGTGCGACCAGATCCCGGGTGAAGGCAATCTGCGCGTCGAAGCTGGAGTCGACAGCGTCGAGGATACGCTGACGCAGGTTTTCATCAAGACCGCTCATGACTCCGTCTCCCGGCAGGTGGACATTTCGAAAAAATCGCGTGAGCCGGCGACAGCGTTTTCCGACCCCACCGAATCATCCGCGATCGCCACCACCGGTTCAAGTGACGCACCGTATCGGCAGTGATGCCGGGCGATCCGCGAAGCGGTCGTTGAACGCGGGGCTGTAGGCGTGACACAGTTTGCCGGCTTTGGCCGTTGCGCACACTCTCTCGAGCCTCCGAGGACACATGACAGCTCCGATTTCAGCCGACCTCAAGACAGGATCCCGTCTGGAGGATCAGCGGTTTCTGACCGGCCGGGGGCGCTTCACGGACGATGAGCGCAGACTAGGGCAGGTGTATGTCCAAATCGTGCGCTCCGACCACGCCCATGCGGAGATCAAGGGGATCGACGTCGGAGCGGCGACGGACGTTCCGGGCGTCCTCGGCGTTTGGACGGGCACCGACCTCGTGGCCGACGGGTTGGGTCCGATGCCGTGCAGCGTGGTGGCCGCGACCGAGGGGCCGATTACCATTCCCCCCCACTACGCTCTTGCAGTGGACCGGGTCCGGTATGTGGGTGAGCCGGTGGCGCTGGTCGTGGCCGAAACCTTGGACGGCGCTGTCGAAGCGGCCGAACTGGTCAGCGTCGATTATGCAGGCCTTCCGGTCGTGGCCGACCCTACGGCCGCCGAGCAGGACAATGGGCCGGTGATTTGGCCGGAGGCACCGGGCAACTGCGCCTTCCGGTTCTCGAAAGGCGATGCCGACGCAGTCCGGGCGGCGATTTCGGAGGCGGCCCATGTGGTCGAGTTGGAGCTCGACAACAACCGGGTCTCGGCGTTCCCGATGGAGCCCAGGGCTGCCATCGCCGCATTCGATGCCGCCACCGGCGATTTCACCCTCGACCTGACCGGACAAGGCCTGCACGGCATTCTCGGCGATCTTGCCGAGCCGGTATTTGGTCTTCCAAAGGAGCGGTTTCATCTGCGCGCAGGCGATGTGGGTGGCGGGTTCGGGCTCAAGAATTTCCTGTTCGCCGAATGGGTTCTGCTGCTCTGGGCCGCGCGAAAGACCGGACGACCGGTCCGCTGGTCCGCGCAGACGGGAGAGGACCTGTCAGCCGCCGTCCATGGCCGCGCCGTACGCTCGACCGCACGGCTGGCGCTCGACGCCGACGGCAGGTTCCTGGCGCTGGAAGTCGACATGGTCGCGGATATGGGCGCCTACCTGTCAAGTGGCGGGCCGAACGCGGTCACCAATGCGGCGTCGACCGCCATGGGGGGAATTTATGACATTCCGGCCATTCATATGCGCAGCCGCGGCGTGTTCACCAACACCTGCCCGGTCGATGCGTACCGGGGGGCCGGCAAGCCGGAGGCGAACTTTGTCGTCGAGCGGCTGATCGATGCGGCCGCCCGGCGCTGCGGCTTCGATCCGGTTGAGCTTCGGCTCCGCAATGTTGTCACCCGGTTTCCCTATCCGAAAGCCTTGGGCGCCGTGCTCGATTGCGGGCGCTTCAAGGAGAACATCGAGTGCGCTGTAAACTCTGCTGACCGCGCGGGATTCGAGGCCCGGCGGGCGTCGTCAAAAGGCGATGGCAAGCTCCGGGGGCTCGGGATCGCATGTTTTCTGGAAAGCTCGCGCGGAGCCCCTCAGGAAGAGGTGCAGATCCGATTTACCGAAGACGGAAAGGTCGAGATCGCGACCGGGACCGAATCCAACGGTCAGGGTCACGAGACGACGTTCACGCGGATCGCCGCCGACCGGCTCGGGCTTCCGGTGGACGTTTTCCGCTATGTCCAGGCGGACACCAAGGCGACCCGCACAGGCTCCGGCCACGGTGGCGCCAGATCGATGCATATGGGGGCAGGAACGATGGTGATGGCCATTGATGCCCTGCTGGAGACGGCGATTCCTTTGGCGGCGCGGCTGTTGCAGGCGGATCCGGGCCGGGTGGTGTTCTCCGCTGGCCGGTTCTCTGCGGATGATGGCGCACGGTCTGTCGACCTGCTTGAGGTCGCCACCGCTGCCCGCAGCTCGGACGCTTCTCCGGAATTGTCCGACAGGGGTCTGGATACCACGATGCTCCGCCAGGACGTGCCCTTCACTTTCCCGGGGGGCTGTCACATCGCAGAGGTCGAAATCGATCCGGACACGGGTGTGGTCGAGCTGCTGAGGTACACGGCGGTGGATGACTACGGACGAGTGCTCGACCCCCAACTGACCGAAGGACAGCTCCACGGTGGCGTCACCCAGGGGATCGGACAGGCGTTGTGCGAGCAGATCGTCTACGATTCCCAGGACGGCCAACTGCTGACCGGCTCGCTGATGGATTATGCGCTGCCCCGGGCCGATGCTCTGCCGATGTTCGAGGTGGTGTTCAACGGCGATGCCACAGCGGCCAATCCGCTCGGCGTTAAGGGTGTCGGGCAGGCTGGCTGTATCGCCGCACCGCCGGCGGTGATCAATGCGGTGATCGACGCCCTGTCGCCGCTCGGGATCGATCATATCCAAATGCCGGCGACCCCGGAGCGGGTGTGGCAGGCCATCGCGGAGGCGTGACGCCTGTGCAAAGTGATTATGGAGGCAACCGATGACGGGATCCGAAACCATGAGCGTGACCCTGGAGTTGGACGAGGTGCGCGCGCTGACCATCCGGTGTCTGGAGAGCAATGGCTGTGACGCGGCCAATGCCGCCGCCGTGGCCGATGTGCTCCACGCGGCCGAGCGCGACGGTGCCAAGAGCCACGGTCTGTTTCGCCTGCCGGGCTATGTGAAATCCCTGCGTAGCGGAAAAGTGAACGGCCATGCCGCCCCGCGGGTCGAGGACCTGGCGCCAGGCGCGCTGCGGGTTGTCGGGGATGGGGGTTTCGCGCCGTTGTCCCAACAGCTTGGCCTGGAGCCGTTGATCGAGCGGACCCGCGCCCAGGGGTTGGCGGCCCTGGCGATCAACGACGTCTATCATTTCCAGGCGCTCTGGTATGAGGTCGAGCCGCTGGCCGAAGCCGGGCTGTGCGCGTTCGCGTTCACCGCCGCCTTTCCTTATGTCACGGCGGCCGGTGGACGAAGACCGATCTACGGCACCAACCCGATGGCGTTCGGATGGCCGCGTCCGGGCAAGTCTCCGATGGTGTTCGATCAGGCCTCCTCGGCCCTTGCGAGAGGCGAAATCATGATCGCGGCCCGCGACGGCCACGATGTGCCGCCGGGGACCGGGATCGATTCAGAGGGTCGCGAGACGACCGACCCGAATGCGATCCTGGAGGGCGGCGCGCAGTTGCCGTTCGGCGGTTACAAGGGCGCGTCGATTGCGATGATGGTGGAACTGTTGGCAGGAGCCCTGATCGGCGACAAGTTCAGTTTTGAGGCATTGGCCGCCGACTCCGGGGATGGCGGTCCTCCGGGTGGGGGTGAGCTGATCCTGGCAATAGATCCAAGCCGGATGGGCGATGCCGAAGGCTGGGCGGCTCATGCCGAATTGCTGTTTGACCAGATCCTGTCGGAGGAGGGGGTGCGTCTGCCGGCCGGACGCCGACATGCCAACCGATTGAAGACGGCAACCGAGGGGGCGGCGATCCCTGCCACCTTGCACCAGGAGATCGTCGCGCTCTGCGGATAGCTGCGTCGTTGAACGCCTTTCGTTTCTAACCGCTCCGCGCGTTGGACCCGGGCGTCCCGATACCGGTATGGTCTCGGCATGTTCCGATTCATCCACACAGCCGACCTGCATCTCGACAGCCCGCTGAAGGCAATGCGGAAGCGGAACGCCGATATCGCGGACTCGGTCGGAATCGCGACCCGGGCCGCGTTCGAGCGTATTGTTGGAAAAGCGATTGAGGAGCGGGTCGACGCGCTGCTGATCTCGGGCGATCTCTATGACGGGACGACCAAGGACATCAGGACCGGCATTTTCCTGGCGGATTGTGTGCGCAGACTCTCGCAGGCCGATGTGCATACGGTGATCATTCTTGGAAATCACGATGCGCAAAGCGTCGTGAAGCCGCCATTTCCGACGACCCGCCTGTTGACGGTGTTTGCCGCCAAACCCGACACCATCCGATTTGAAGCGGCGGAGGTCGCGATCCACGGCGCCTCGTTCCGGGACAGACAAGTGCCGGACGATATGACGGACCGGTATCCAGCACCGATAGAGGGCTGGACCAATATCGGGATGCTGCACACCTCCCTCGGCGGATTTTCCGGGCACGATTCCTACGCGCCCACCACGCCGGACCGGCTGGCCGATCGTGGCTACGACTATTGGGCGTTGGGCCATGTGCACAAGCATCAGATCGTCGCCGAGCAGGGAGCAGGACGGCCCTGGATCATCTATCCGGGCATTCCCCAGGGGCGGGACATGGGTGAGACCGGCATGGGCCGGGCGATCCTGGCAACCGTGACCGGGCCGAACAGGATCGAGATCGAGGCGTTCGAAGTGTCTCCGATCCTGCTGGAGAGGGTGTCCGTCGATCTGTCCGATGCCCGCTCCTTTTCCGATATCGAGGAAGCGGTGCCGTCAATGGCGGTGGCGATCGTCGATGCGGGCCCACACGCGCATGCGATCATCCGCTTGGTGCTCTCGATCCCAGCCCGGTTGATCCCGATTGTGCAGAACCGGCAAGACACGCTGTGGGAGTTGCTGCAGACCAATGTGCAGGCGCGCGGCCCCGGCGTCGCCGTCGAGAAGATCGACTGTGTTCCAACGGAGGGCGACACGTCTCCCGGCCCTGCGCTCGATGCTGGGACCCTCAAGGAACTGCTTGCCCTCGTCGAAGCCGACGCGGCGGCGGATCCGGATCTCGTGGCCGGCTTGAAGAAGGATTTCGACGGCCTGTTCTCCAAACTTCCGCGGGACCTGCGGGACGATGAGCGGATCCGGACTCCGGTGACGGGCGAGACGGATGCCGGCTTGGCGGCTTGGCTGGATAGCGTGACTGTGGAGGCGGCGGTTGCGCTTGGCGGTGGGACAGCCGAGCTCACCGAGCGGGACATGTGATGCGGATCGACGTTCTGGAACTCGTCAGATATGGCCACTTCTCGGACCGCTTCCTCGATTTTCGGAAATCCGGGACATCCGATCTTCATCTCGTGTTCGGTCCGAACGAGGCCGGGAAATCGACCCTGCGCGAAGGCATCGGGGATCTTCTGTTCAAGGTTCCTCTGCGCTCGAAGATGACTTTTGCCACAGGAACGGCTCTGCGGATCGGCGGCCGGTTCACCACCGGGAACGGGTCGTTCCAGGTCTATAGACTCAAGAAAAACAAAGACGATCTGGTCGACGTAGAAGATGCGCCGGTCAGAGGGAATCCGTTCGCCACGGTCACGGACGGGTTCGCGCGCGAGTTTTTCGATCAGACTTTTTCCGTCGACCGGGAGCAGTTGGAGAAGGGCGGCGACCAGATTCTCGAGGGGAAGGGGGATCTCGGGCAGCTGCTGTTCGCGGGATCGACCGGTCTTCAGGGTCTCCCCGAACGGCTAGCGGCTCTCGACACCGAAGCGTCGCAGCTCTGGAAGCCTCGAGGCGACGCCAAAATCAGGGTGCTGATCGATCAGATCAAGGCGATCGATGACGGGATCGACGCGATCAAGACCACGCAGCGCGACTACGACGACGCTGTTCGCGACCTGACCCGTCTGCAGATCGCCTATGACGAAATTCTCGCCAGACGCGGTCTGCGCAGCAAGGCGATCCGTGAGAGCGAGATCTGGCTCCGCGCCTTCACGCCGTATCGGGAGCATCAGCGGGCGCGCGCCAAACTAGACGCTTTGGGCTCTGGCGAGACCGCAGGTCCCGGGGATCTGGACCGTGTGCAGGGTGCACTTCAGGAACTCGCGCGACTGAACGCGATACTGAGTACCGCGCGGTCGAGTTACGATGAGATCGAGACAAGGCTTGAGGCCCTGCCGCAAG
>CALAHL010000901.1 GCA_937891725.1 uncultured Rhodospirillaceae bacterium
TGCACGTCGGTGATGTGCAGCGCGCGGGCCGGGGCGTTGAAGCACTCCGGCTCGGTCATGCCGGACAGGGTCAGCCCGTCGCGGTTGATCGCGTCCACATTGGCGGGCCAGCCGTCGATCAGCACAACGTCATGTCCCGCGCGCGCGAAATATCCCCCCACATAGGCGCCGACGGCCCCCGCTCCCACGATCGCGATGCGCATCTCGGTCAATCCTCTGTCGATGTCTGTTGGGTCAAGATCTGTGAGCTCAGGACGGACGATCGCCGCCGCCGATGGTCAGCCGGTGCATCACCCGCCGCTCGCCGTGGTAGTCGTTCAGCGCCCGGTGCTGGGTGCAGCGGTTGTCCCAGACCACCAGCGTGCCCGGCCGATATCCGACGCGGCAGGTGAAATCCGGCGTGCTGGCGTGGTCCTTCAGAAAAGTCAGCAGGGCCGCACCCTCCGGATCGGTCAGCTCCTTAATGCGGTAGAGGTGACTGCCGCTGACATAAAGCGCCTTGCGGCCGGTCTCCGGATGGGTGCGGACCAGCGGGTGCTCGCTCTCCATCGCGGGTGCCGCCTCGACATTGGCGGTCTCGAAGCGGGTGGCGCTCATCAGCGCCTTGCGGCCGCCCCGCCTGCCCTTCAGGTCGCCGCTGTAAACTCCCGTCAGACCGTCCACGATTTCCCGCATCTTGGGGCTGAGAGTCTCATACGCACGGTAAAGATTTGCGATCAGCGTGTCGCCGCCCCGGCTGGGCGTTTCCTGGGCATAGAGCATGGTGGCGACCGGCGGCCGCTCGTCGAACGACATGTCGGTGTGCCAGCCGCCACCGAAGTTCATCTGCTCGTCCGGTTCCTTGCGGATCTCGAACACCTCGGGATGCTCCGGCAGGCCCTTCACAAACGGATAGGGCACCAGCGGCCCAAAGCTTTCGGCGAACGCCTTGTTCTGTTCAATGGTGAGAGTCTGGTCATGGAACACCAGGACCTGATTCTTCAGGAAGGCGTCATGTATGCGGGCGGAGGCCTCGTTTCCCAGGGGCTGGGACAAATCGATGCCAGAGATCTCCGCTCCCATCGATCCTGCGATCGGGCGAACCTCAAACTGGTCCATGGCGTCCTCCCGTTTGTATACAATTTTTGCAATCTCACCATGACTGGAACGGGAAATCCAGCAGGATCGGCACTAGACCATCGGTCCCTCGGCGGCGACCCGTTCGAACACAGAAAGGATTTCCGCCTCGGTCGCCCGCGACACCGCGCCATCCTCCACCTGCGCCTGCGTCCACATCCAGGACCTGGCCGGATCATCATGCATCGCCCATTTCGGAAACAGACGGCTTGCCGCCGGACCTGCCACCAAACGCGTCACGTCCATATGCCGATCGTCGTTCAGGATCCGGGCATATGTCGCTTCGACCGCCGCCTCAGGCCCTTCGAGCAGTTGAAGATATATATCCGCCCGGCAAATCAGCGCGCCGGTTATATCGTTGCGGGAATTG
>CALAHL010000902.1 GCA_937891725.1 uncultured Rhodospirillaceae bacterium
GTCGCCGTTCTCCAGCTTGAAGATACCGACCTGCGCAACATAGTTCGGCCCCTGTCGATGCTCGATTCCCTCGAAGACCAGTTCGCGTCCCGCGATTTCGATCGTATCGCCGGGGTCCGCGTACCGGACGACCTCGCTCGAGAAAAAGGTTTCGCCTACGGCCCCCAGGATGAAGACCGCCATCCCCAGATGCGCCAGGCTCATCCCGTAGGCGGCGCGGGGCAGACCGGCGGCGCGGGAGGCCGACTGCCCGAACGGAATGCGGAACAGCTTGATCCGGTCCGCCAATTCGACCACCACGGAAACCGCCAGCCAGACCGCCAGGGAAAGCCCGAGGATCGCCCCGACCGGTGCGCCCAAGACAACCAGTGCGACAATCGCCATTCCGGCGGTCGCGAGATAGGACGGCCACAACTTGATCAACGCGGCCTTCAGGTTCGCTCGCTTCCAGGCCAACAGTGGGCCAAGCGCAAGAGCCAGGATCGCAGGAACCATGATCGGCACGACCGTCGCCTCGAAATAGGGCGGGCCAACCGACACTTTCTCACCGGTCATGCTTTCCAGCACCAGCGGATAGAGGGTTCCAATCAGCACAGTCGCCGCCGCGGTCGACATGATCAGATTGTTCAGCACCAACCCACCTTCCCGACTGATCGGCCGAAACATGCCGCCGGACTCCATCTGCGGAGCGCGCCAGGCAAACAGGATGAAGGAGCCGACGATCGCGATCGCCAAAAGGCCGAGAATAAACAGGCCGCGTTCCGGGTCGACCGCGAAGGCATGGACGCTGGTCAGAACGCCGGAACGGACCAGGAAGGTTCCCAGCAGGCTCATCGCGAAGGCGACCAGCGCCAGAAACACCGTCCAGCTTTTCAGGGCACCCCGCTTCTCGACCACGATCGCCGAATGCAGCAGCGCCGTCGCCGCCAACCACGGCATCAGGCTCGCGTTCTCGACCGGATCCCAAAACCACCAACCGCCCCACCCGAGCTCGTAATAGGCCCAGCCGGAACCGAGCGCGATTCCTGCCGTCAAGGCGCACCAGGCGGCCAGGGTCCAGGGCCGGACCCAGCGGGCCCAGGCCGGGTCGACCCGGCCCTCAAGCAAGGCCGCCACCGCGAAGGAGAACGTGGTCGAAAGCCCGACATAGCCGAGATAGAGCATCGGTGGATGCATCGCGAGGCCGATATCCTGTAACAGCGGGTTCAACCCGTTTCCGTCCAGCGGCGGGTTTGGAATCCGCTCAAACGGGTTCGACGTGAACAGGATGAAGGCCAGGAAGCCAACGCCGATCACTCCCTGCACCGCAAGAGTCCGGGCCCGGAGCCCCAACGGCAAATTACGCCCGAAGGCCGCCACCGCCGCGCCGAACAAGGCCAGTATCAGCACCCACAGCAGCATCGAGCCTTCGTGGTTCGCCCAAACGCCACTGATCTTGTAGATCAGCGGCTTTGACGAGTGCGAGTTCATGGCCACGTTCATGACCGAGAAATCGGAGACCAGATACGCGTGGGTCAGGGCCGCGAAGGAGATGCCGATTGCCAGGAACTGAACCATCGCCGCCGGCCGCGCGATCGCCATGAGCCGCCGATCATCGACCGCGGCGCCATAAAGCGGGATCACCGTCTGAACGACCGCCACCACCAAGGCCGCGATCAGCGCCAGATGTCCGAGCTCCGCGATCATGACCCTGGAACCTTCTTGGTTGCACCCTCGGCGCCCTCCTGCCAATGACCTTGTTCTTTCAGCGCCTTGGCAACTTCGGGGGGCATATAGGTCTCGTCGTGTTTGGCCAGAACCTCGTCGGCCTTGAAGATCTCGCCGACCAAAGACCCCTGCGCCACCACACCCTGGCCCTCACGGAACAGGTCGGGCAGAATCCCGACATAGACCACAGGCAGCGTCGCCCCGCCGTCGGTCACCCGGAACCGCACCTCGCCCTCGCCCGGCCCGGTGCTGACGGAGCCGTCTTCGACCAACCCGCCGATGCGGATACGACGGTCCGGATCGGTCGGCTTGGCGGCCAATTCTGAGGGGCTGAAGAAAAATACCACGCTGTCCTCGAACGCGGTCATGACCAGCGCGACGGCCAATCCCACGAAGGCAAGCCCGCCGGCAATCAGAACCAAACGTTTCGATTTTCGAGTCATCTTCGGTTTTTGGCGGGGTTTCTGGGTCATACCGCGTCCTTACTGGTCCCGTCGCGCCGCCTCGGATCAGCCCCAAGCCCGCGCAAGCGCTCCACCTCGGATTCCCGGACCCGCATGGTCCGCCATGCCGAAATCAGCAACGCAACCAGGACCAGCGCCGTAAATCCATACGAGGGCCAGATATAGGCCGCGTATCCGCCCATGGCGAACCAGTCCAATTCCGTCCTCCTCCCGAAGCGGTGTCCGCGATTACCTCAATGGTTTCGCGGTTGCATTTTGTTGTTGGCACCCAGCCTACGCAAGCTGGGGAGAGAGGCCAAGCCTGCCAAGCGGAAAGGTTGTCGCAGGCAAAAGAATCCTCAGATCTCCTGGACTGCCAAACGCAGCTGTCGCAGGCGGCGAGCGGCCAATAGCGAGCGGATTCGCAGGATCATCAATACTCCGAATAAGGCGAAATACGCGCCGGCCATCATCATCAGGGGGGTCATCATCTCACCCGCAATTTTCGGTCCCCCCATCCGGAGCACGCTCGCCGGTTGATGCAAGGTGTTCCACCAATCCACCGAGAACTTGATGATAGGCAAATTGACCACGCCGACCAACGCCAAAACCGCGCCTGCCCGCCCGCCGCGATCGCTGTCGTCGAACGCATTCACCAGCGCCATATGACCGAGATAAAGGAAGAACAGGATCAGCACCGACGTCAGGCGCGCATCCCAGACCCACCACGTTCCCCACATCGGCTGCCCCCAAAGAGCGCCGGTGACGAGCGCGATGGCGGTGAAGCCCGCCCCGATCGGAGACGCCGCGCGCGCCGCCAAGTCCGCCAATGGATGCCGCCAAACGAGAAAGGTGAAACTGGCGATCGCCAGCGACGCATAACCCGCCAACGCGGCCCAAGCCGCCGGCACGTGAACGTACATGATCCGAACTGTCTCGCCCTGCTGGTAGTCAGCCGGCGAAATCACCAGAGCCTGATACAGCCCGACCCCGAAAAGAATCGCGGTCAAACCGCCCAGCCAGGGGAGAACCGCGTTGGCGAGACGAAGAAACCGGGTCGGGTTGGCGAAGCGATGCATGCGCGCGTCCTTTCACGTCCCCCGGTATGCCGCAAGCCGCGACCGCACTCAAGAGGGCGTGGCTATTCGAGGGCCTGACGAAGCGCCGCACCCGCCGCCATCGGCGCCAGTGGAATCGCGGCCGCCAATATGGCGGCCAGCATCAGCAGATGCACCCGAATCGACAATCCGTTGGCCGCCGCATCGATCGCCAAGGTGCCGAAGATCAGAACCGGAATGGTCAGCGGCAGGACGATCAGGGCGACCAGCACGCCGGCACGCCGCGCCCCCACCACCAGCGCGGCACCAACCGTGCCGAACAGGCTGACGATCGGCGTGCCCAGAATAAACCCCAGGATCAGCGCCCAATACGCATCCCCGTCCAGGTTCAAGGTGATCGCGAGGACCGGCGCCAACACGATCATCGGCAGACCCGTGGTCAGCCAGTGCGCCAGTGCCTTGGCCAGCGCCACCACAGAGAGCGGCAAGCCGGACAATGCCAACTGATCGAGCCCGCCATCCTCGGAATCCTGTTGAAACAGTCGGTCAAAGGACAGCATGGCCGCCAGTAGGGCCGTGACCCAAAGGACCGCAGGTGCGATTTCGGCAAGCTGGCCCGGCGTCGGGCCGAGCCCGAGCGGGAACAGGACCACGACCACCACAAAGAACGAGACGGTCATCGCCAGGTCCGCTCCCTGTCGGCGCGCCAACGTCAGATCACGGGACATGATCGCCCAGAACCGGCCCATCAGGAGACTCCCCACCCGCTGCCGAGCTCGGACAGGGTGGCGGTCCTGCGCGCGAAGGTCGCCGGGTCGAGATCCGTCACCCGCGCCCCGAGGTCAAGCGCCGTATGGGTCGCCGCGACCACCATGCCGCCGGACGCAAGATGGTTGGCAATCGCTCCCTCCAGGGCAGTAACGGAAGCCGTGTCCAAGCCGACCGTAGGCTCGTCCAGCAGCCAGAGCGCGGCATCCGAGGCAAGCACTGCGGCAAGAGCGGCTCGGCGCTTCTGCCCCGAAGACAGCCAGCCGGCCGGAAGATCGAGCAGGGATGTGATGTTCAGAGTTGCGAATGCACGCTGCATGGCCTCGGTGCGCGTCGATCTATCCATGCCGCGCATCCGCAGCTGAAAAGCCGTATTCTCCCCGGCGGACAAGGTCGGCTTGAGGCCGTCGGCATGCCCCAAGAACGCCAGCCGCCGCGCATGGCCGTCCGGGTCCTGGTGGACCGGCTCCTCACCCCACCGCAAGACGCCGCTTGTCGGCCGTAGGAGCCCGGCCATAACCCGGATCAGGCTGCTCTTGCCGCTCCCGTTCGGGCCCGCCAAACGCAGCGCCGCGCCCGGTACGACCGAAAACGACAACCCGGCAAAGACCGGTCGACCGCCGCGAACAACGGCAAGCTGGTCTCCTGCGAACGGATCTGACTCAAAACAACGCTCCATCACGCCTCTATATCCGAGGCGGCGAGCGGGGGCGAGACTGGAAAGCCTTGTCGATTTGAAACGGTGAAGTAAGAGGCGGCGCCGCCTGCGGGGGGGAGGGGAGGTACGGCGCCGCTTCCATTCGGTGGTCTCCCACCGGGCTAAAGAGCTGGCACGCTCTCGCCATATATCAGAGATGGGGACTCCCGCCCGCGATTTCGAGTCTTTTGCGCATCTGCGACACCCGGTCACATAAGGGAGATTTTGGGCCCCGAAAGCCCATTGTTTTCCAGCGGTTCCAGGATCGAAACAGGCTATTCGCACCCGGAACCGATCCGCTTGCTTGGCGCGTGCAGTCACGTGGTCTAACGTGCGGCCTCTTGGGAGGATAAAGAAATGGCGTTTCAACCCGCATCCGATGCTCTGAAGCACATCACCGTGCTGGACCTGACCCGTGTCCGATCCGGACCGACCTGCGTCCGCCAACTGGCCGATTGGGGCGCCAACGTCCTGAAGGTCGAGATGCCGGAGGCGATGGAAGCCGGAAACCAGATGGGCGGCAAGCGCCATGGCTCGGACTTTCAGAACCTGCACCGCAACAAGCGGTCGGTAAGCCTGAACTTGAAGGACCCGGACGGTGTGGCGGTTCTGAAGCGTCTGGCAGAGAAGGCCGATGTGGTGGTCGAGAACTTTCGTCCCGATGTGAAAACCCGGCTAGGCATCGATTACGACGCTTTGTCTGCCGTAAACCCGGGCATCGTCTACGCCTCGATCTCCGGCTTCGGCCAGGACGGTCCTTACGCGAAACGCCCGGGCTTCGATCAGATCGCCCAAGGCATGGGCGGCTTGATGTCGATCACCGGACTGCCCGGACAAGGCCCGGTGCGCGCCGGAATTCCGCTGGCAGACCTGACAGCAGGTCTGTTCGCCGCCCTTGGAATTATGGTCGCGCTGTTGGAGCGGACCCAATCGGGCAAGGGACAATGGCTGCACACTTCCCTGCTGCAAGCCCAGGCCTTCATGCTCGATTTCCAGGCGGCCCGCTGGACCATGGACGGCGATGTGCCGCAACAGGCCGGGAACAATCACCCGACCAGCATCCCGACCGGGGTGTTCAAGACGTCGGACGGCCATATCAATATCGCGGTTTCGGGCAACGTCATGTGGAAGCGATTCTGCCAGTCCATCGGGCGTGAAGACCTGATCGATCATCCGAGCTACGCCAGCGGCGAGTCCCGTTCGAAGAACCGGAACGAGTTGAACGCCATCATCGAAGAGGCGACCAAGACCCGCAACTCCGAGGATTGGGTGACCCTGTTCAATGAGAACGGTGTGCCCAGCGGACCGATCAACACGATCGACAAGACGTTCCAGGACCCGCAAATGCAGCACCTGGGCATGGCGCGCACGGTCCATTCGCCGAATGTCGGCCGCGACATCACCTTGGTCGGCCAGCCGGTCACCCTGAACCGGACCCCGAGCGAGATCGTCCGCCATCCGCCGGACCCGGGTGAGAACAGCGACGAGATCCTGACGGAATTCGGCTACACCGAGGCCGAGATCTCTGATCTGCGCGGCCGAGGCGTGGTCTAGATCCGCGTCTAAGCGCCAATCGCCCCCCTTACGCACAGAATCCTCAAACTCCGGAGACCTTGAGCTCATGGCTATCGAAGACAGTTCCCCCGCCGCCCATCAACCGGTGATCATCGAGAAGCGCGGCATGGTCGGCGTCGTTACTTTCAACAACCCGGCCAAGCACAATGCCATGTCGCTGGACATGTGGGTCAACGCCCGCGAAGCGATCGCCACGTTCTCCGACGATGACGACATCCGCTGCGTCGTGCTGACCGGGGCCGGTGACAAGGCCTTCGTGGCTGGCGCGGACATCTCGAAATTCGAGAAAGAACGCTCCTCGGTCGATCACATCGAAGTCTACAATCAGGCGGTTTCGGATTTCCACGACACCGTGCAGGGGCTGACCAAGCCGACCATCGGCCGGATCAACGGCTACTGCATCGGCGGTGGTCTGGCGATCGCACTGGATTGCGACATCCGGATCGCATCCGATGACAGCCGGTTTGCGGTGCCCGCCGCCAAGCTGGGGATCGGGTACGCTTTTGAGGGCGTCCGCCGGCTCTATGACATCGTCGGACCGCAGTTCGTGGCCGAGATCTTTTACACCGCCCGACAGTTCGACGCCGAGGAAGCGCGGATCATGGGTTTGGTGAACCGCGTGGTTCCCAAGGCCGATCTCGACGACGCAGTCTGGCCGCTGGCCGAGCGGATCGCCAACAATGCCCCGCTCTCGGTCCAGGCCGTCAAGGCGTCGCTGATTGAACTGGCGAAACCTCAGGGCGACTGGGACCTGTCCAAACCGGACGCGGCCGTACGCAAGTGCTTCGGCAGCACCGACTATAAGGAAGGCCGCACCGCCTTCATGGAAAAGCGGAAGCCGAACTTCACCGGAAACTGAATAAACTCGGTTGAAGAGCCGGATCAGGACATGAACCGGCTCTTCAACGGCTGACCGGTCGCCAAGCTCACCAGATGAGCCGCGAATACGATACACAGCACGACCGCGATGATCTGAATCCACGTCCAGGAGACCGGTATCAGCGGGGGGTCAAAACTGTCCCGCGTACGGCTTCCCAGCACATGAGCGAGCACGGCCAATCCGGCCGAAGCCGCGAACAGGATCAAGGTCAACGAGAGAGACACAGCATACGGCTCCTGATCATGGGGGCCTGTAGGATCAAAGGAGACATCGATGAGTGCCGCGCCAATTGGGTACGATCCGAAAACCTTCAAGCCCCGGACGTTTCACGACAGGGTCGCGGGATTCAGCGCGGGAACCGATGATCCGGTCCGGTATCTCGAGGAGTGCCTCGCCGTCATCGACGCGCGAGAACCCACCGTCAAGGCCTTTGTCACCCTGAATCGGGATGGCGCCCGTGCCGCCGCCGAGGCCTCTGCCAAGCGCTGGAAAGCCGGCACGCCGCTGTCGCCAATCGACGGTATGCCGGTCGGGGTCAAGGACCTCTACATGACCAAGGACATGCCGACCCAGATGGGCAGCCCGCTCTATGCCGGGCGCGAGACTCATGAGGATTCCGCCCCGGTCCAGGCCCTGCGGCTGGCGGGCGCGGTGGTGATCGGCAAAACCGTGACCACCGAGTTGGGGTTCTCCCATCCAGGGCCGACCACCAATCCGTTCGATCCCGCCCGCACCCCCGGCGGCTCCTCCTCCGGCTCGGCGGCCGCGATCGGGGCCGGCATGGTCCCGGCGACGCTCGGCAGCCAAGTGGTAGGCTCCATCATCCGGCCCGCCGGGTTCTGCGCCAACACCGCCATCAAGCCGACCCTCAGTGCCCTCAACCGGGGCGAGCGCCAAGGCATGAGCCAAAGCCATCTCGGCGTGCATGCGGGCTGCATCGAGGACATGTGGGCCGTGGCCGCCGCGATCGCGAGCTTCGTCGGCGGCGATCCGGGCCACCCCGGCCTCACCGGCCCCGCGACCCCACCTGCGCCGATCAGGCCGCGTCGGTTGATCGTGCTGGAGACCGAGGGCTGGGTCGACACGGGCGACGCCACCAAGGCGGCCTTCCAGGAACTGGTCGACCGGCTCATCGCCGAGGGCATCGAGATCCAGGGTCGGGCCGGCAACGCCGAGGTCGACGCTTTTGAGCGCGAGATCGACAACTCGCTTGAGCTGGCCCGCGACATCTGCGGCTGGGAGATGCGGTGGACCCTGCGGAACCTGGCGGAGAAGGACCTGTCGAAGATGTCCGACAGCCTGCGGGCCCGGCTGGAGCTGGCCGAGGGCATGCGGGTCGAGGACTATCGCGCGGCACTCATGAAACGGGAGGGGATGCGCGCCCGCTTCCGTCGTCTGGCCGAGACCGCCGACGGTTTCATTACACTGTCTTCGACCGGCCCGGCCCCGCTGATGGCCGACCCGAACAACACCAAGGGCGAGCCCGGCATCACCCACACCACCGGCCTGCCCGCCTACAACGCCTGGACCAGTGCCGTCGGCTGCCCGGCGGTGACGGTGCCGCTGTTGACGGTCGACGGCATGCCGGTCGGCGTGCAGCTGCTCGGCGCCCACGAGGCGGACTGGAAGGTGGCGGGCATGGCGGCGTGGGCTGCGGCAATCTGACCCCAACCTTGCCCTTCCGCCTCCGCCTTGCTATACGCCCGAGTTAACTCATATCCAAATTTGCGCGCTGCCCGCGATGCCGTTTTGGCTGGGCTTTTTTGAGTTCCGCGCACAACGCTTCGAAGGAGCCGTCATGGCCGAATTCACTGATTACAAGGTTGCCGATATCAGCCTCGCCAAATGGGGTCGTCAGGAGATCAACATTGCCGAGACCGAAATGCCCGGTCTCGTCGCGATCCGTGAAGAATACGGCCCGTCCAAGCCCCTAGCCGGCGCGCGGATCGTCGGCTGTCTGCACATGACCATTCAAACCGCCGTTCTGATCGAGACGCTGAAGATCCTTGGCGCCGATATCCGCTGGTCGTCCTGCAACATCTTCTCGACCCAGGACCACGCCGCCGCCGCCATCGCGGCCGTCGGCATCCCGGTGTTTGCCTGGAAGGGCGAGACCGAGGAAGAGTACGAATGGTGCATTCATCAGACCATCAAGGGCCCGGACGGCTGGACCCCGAACATGCTGCTGGATGACGGCGGTGACCTGACCGTCATCATGCACGAGCAGTATCCGGAGCTGATGGCCGACGTGAAGGGCGTTTCCGAGGAGACCACCACCGGTGTCCACCGCCTTTATGAGATGGCCAAGAAGGGCAAGCTGATGGTTCCGGCCATCAATGTGAACGACAGCGTGACCAAGTCGAAATTCGACAACCTGTACGGCTGCCGCGAGTCCCTGTCCGACGGTATCCGCCGGGCGACCGACGTGATGTTCTCGGGCAAGGTCGCGGTCGTTGCCGGCTATGGCGATGTCGGCAAGGGCTCGGCCCAGTCGCTGCGGAATTCCGGTGCGCGGGTCATGGTCACCGAAGTTGATCCGATCTGCGCACTGCAGGCGGCGATGGAAGGCTTCCAGGTCGTCACCATGGACGAAGCGGCACCGGTCGCCGACATCTTCGTTACGGCCACCGGCAACAAGCACATCCTCACCATCGACCACATGCGGGCGATGAAGGACCGGGCGATCGTCTGCAATATCGGCCATTTCGACAATGAGATTCAGGTCGATGCGCTTCGGAACATGAAGTGGGACAACGTGAAGCCGCAGGTCGACGAGGTCGAGTTTCCGGACGGCAAGCGGATCCTGCTGCTGGCCGAGGGCCGGCTGGTCAACCTGGGCTGCGCCACCGGTCACCCGAGCTTTGTGATGAGCGCGTCGTTCTCCAACCAGGTGTTGGCGCAGATCGAGCTCTGGAAGAACCATGCCAACTACGAGAAGAAGGTCTACGTCCTGCCGAAGAAGCTGGACGAGCGGGTTGCCGAGCTGCACCTGAAGAAGATCAACGCCAACCTGTCGAAGCTTTCCAAGGAGCAGGCCGAGTACATCGGCGTGACCCCCGAGGGTCCGTTCAAGCAGGAAGCCTACCGGTACTAAGTCTTACCGGACACAAATCGGACGACCTCCGCCAAGGCGCGAGGTCGTCCGTCAAAGAAAGCCCTGGACCATCCCGACGCCGAGCGCACGGATATGGTCCAGGGCTTTTTTGTTTCGGAAGCCCGATCAGCGTGTCCGCTACACGTCCAGGTTCGCGACCTTCAGGGCATTGGTCTGAATGAACTCGCGACGCGGTTCGACAACATCGCCCATCAGGGTGGAGAAGATCTCCTGCGCCTCATCGGCGTGGGCAACCTTGACCTGAAGCAGCGTTCGGGCCTCGGGATCCAGCGTGGTCTCCCAGAGCTGGCCGGGGTTCATTTCGCCCAGACCCTTATAGCGGTTGACCGTCAAACCCTTGCGCCCGGTCGCATAGACCGCCTCGATCAGACCCACCGGCCCGCGAACCGTCCGGTCGCCGTCCTTACCGGTGAGGGTCGCCGGCTGATCGAACAGACCCTGGAGGTCCAGGGCCCGGTCATGCACCGCCCGCGCCTCAGGCGACCTCAGGAAAGCGCCGTCCATCCGGTAGGTTTCGGTCACGCCACGCAGGGTCCGGCGAATGACGATCGCCGGGCCGGTTTCGGTCTCTTCATAGCCACCGTCCCAGCCGCGCTCGTGCAGCTCGGCCATCTCGTTCATTCGGGTCGCCAAGGCAACGGCGATCGGTTGCGCCACGTCCGGATCCGCCAGCACGTCCGGGTTCAACCCACCGGTGACGGCAGCCTGCTCCACCAAGTCCGCATTGCCGAGCCTACGCGCCAACGGATCGGTCAAGTTCTTGATCTGTCGTGAGTTCTCGGACCGGTCGGCGAGATCGATCCCGGCGATCTGGGTGCCGTCGCCGAGGGTCAGGACACTGCCTTTGGTGCCCTCGTCAATCAGGAATTTCTCGAGCGCCCGGTCGTCCTTGAGGTAGGTCTCCTCGTTGCCGCGCTTGACCCGGTATAGCGGCGGCTGGGCAATGTAGAGATAGCCGCGCTCGATCAGTTCCGGCATCTGGCGGAAGAAGAAGGTCAGCAGCAGGGTCCGAATGTGGGAGCCGTCAACATCGGCGTCCGTCATGATGATGATGCGATGATAGCGGAGCTTGTCGATCGCGAACTCGTCCGGGCCGATGCTGGTGCCCAGGGCCGCGATCAGGGTCCCGATCTCCTGGCTGGCCAGCATCTTGTCGAAGCGGGCGCGCTCCACATTCAGGATCTTGCCGCGCAAAGGCAGAATTGCCTGGGACTTCCGGTTACGGCCCTGTTTGGCGGAGCCGCCGGCGCTGTCACCCTCGACCAGGAACAGTTCGGCCTTGGACGGATCGCGTTCCTGACAATCGGCCAGCTTGCCGGGCAGGTTGGCGATGTCGAGCACGCCCTTGCGACGGGTCAGCTCCCGCGCCTTGCGGGCGGCCTCGCGGGCAGCCGCGGCCTCGTAGGCCTTGGCTACAACCTTCTTGGCCTCGTTCGGGTGCTCGTCGAACCATTGGTCCAGTTTCTCACCGACGACGTTTTCCACCACCGGCTTGACTTCGGAGGACACCAGCTTGTCCTTGGTCTGCGAGGAGAACTTCGGATCCGGCACCTTGACCGAAAGGATACAGGTCAGTCCTTCCCGCGCATCGTCGCCGCTGAGAGAAACCTTCTCCTTCTTGGCGATACCGGAGCTTTGGGCATAGTTGTTGATCTGCCGCGTCAGAGCCGCGCGGAATCCGGCGAGGTGCGTGCCGCCATCCTTTTGCGGGATGTTGTTGGTGAAGCACAGCATGGTCTCGTGATAGCTGTCGGTCCACTCCATCGCGACCTCGACCACGATATCGTCCCGCTCGCCCTTCATCTCGAGGGTCGGGTGCACCGGATGGCGCGACCGGTCCAGATAGTTCACGAAGGCCACCAGACCGCCCTCGTAATAGAGGTCGACCTTCTTCGGCTCGGCCGAGCGTTCGTCCGTCAGGATGATGTGCACGCCGGAATTCAGGAACGCCAGTTCCCGCAGCCGATGCTCCAGCGTTGCGAAATCGAACTCCACCATGGTGAAGGTCTCTTTCGACGGCTTGAAGGTGATCTCGGTTCCGGTCTTTTCTCCGGCCTCGCCGGTGACTTCCAAATCGCCTTCCGGAACGCCGTGCCGGAACCGCATGAAGTGGTCTTTTCCGGCCCGCAGAATGCGCAGATCCAGGGTCTCGGACAGCGCGTTCACGACCGACACACCGACACCGTGGAGGCCGCCCGAAACCTTGTAGGAATTCTGGTCGAACTTACCGCCGGCATGCAGCTGGGTCATGATGACCTGGGCCGCCGACACACCCTCCTCGGTATGAATGTCGACCGGAATGCCCCGGCCGTTATCCGTCACGGTCACCGAGCCGTCGGAATTCAGGATCACGTTGACCGCGTCGCACCAGCCCGCCAGGGCTTCGTCGATTGCGTTATCGACCACCTCGTAGACCATATGGTGCAGGCCGGAGCCGTCATCGGTGTCACCGATATACATGCCGGGTCGCTTGCGCACCGCGTCGAGCCCGCGCAGAACCTTGATGGAATCCGCCCCGTACTCGTTCTGGTTCCGCTCGTTCAGGTTTCCGGTTTCGCCTTTCACGGCGTCATCGTCGGACATGGTCTTCGGTCTCCAAACCGTTCTCGGCCATCAGGACACAACGCGTCCGTCAGCCACGTCGAAAAGATGGGCCCGGTGCGCGATCGGTTGAAACACCGACCGGTCCGTGCCGGTAAGCCAAGCCTGTCCACCCAGATCCAGGACGGCCTCGAACAAAGCTGCCCGTCTGCGTTCGTCCAGATGGGCCGCCACTTCGTCCAGCAGCAGAATGGGGGCTGCCCCCTCGTCGACCGCCTGCAGCCGTGCATGGGCCAGCACAATGGCGATCAGAAGCGCCTTCTGCTCTCCGGTCGAGCACAGCCCGGCCGGCATCGATTTTGGGATATGCGTGACCGACAACTCGGTCCGGTGCGGTCCCTCGGCCTCGCCGCCGGCGCGCCGTGTGGCCGCCAAAGACCCACGGATCCGGTCTTCGACCTCAAGGGCAGGCCGGTTCTCGAGCCAACGATCGGCCTCGCCGTCCAGCGCCAGGGCGGCGGCCGGAAACGGCTCGGCCATCCGGCCGCAAATTCGGTTCAGCCGGGCGACCATTCCGGCGCGGGCCGCCAGCACCGCCACGCCGGTCCCGGCCAGAGTTTCTTCCAGAGCCTCGAACCAGGCCGATTCCCGACGTCCGTCCTTGATCAGCCGGTTGCGCTCCCGCCAGGCATGTTCGTATCCGCTGACCCGGCCGGCATGCTCGGGGTCGAACGCGAAGACCAGCCGGTCCAGGAACCGGCGGCGGCCGGACGCGCCCTCGACGAACAGCCGGTCCATCGCGGGGGTCAGCCAGGAAATCGTCAGATGATCCGCCAGCGTCTGCTGGGTGCGCGCGGGCTCGCCGTCGATCCGAACGATCCGGCGCTCCCCCTCGGCTAGCGGATCGCGACCGGTCCCGATACGGGCGTCGTCCATCTTGCCGGAAACATCGGCCGAAACCGCCCAGCTGGTGGCCGGATCAGCGGCACCCGCCCGATCGATCTCCGACAGTTTCGCACGCCGCAATCCGCGTCCGGGGATCAGAAACGAGACCGCCTCGAGCAGGTTGGTCTTACCGGCCCCGTTGGAGCCGGTCAGCACCACCGCCTCTCCCTCAGGAGACAGAGCCGCGCGGCCGTAGTTCCTGAAATCCGTCAGGCTCAGACGCCGCACCGCAAGACGGCGGGCGGCGGAGGCCGGGCGCGCGATCGGTGCCGGCTCCGGAGTCTTTGAGCCGTCGGGGGACAGGATGAGGGGTTGTGCGGTCACGCCGAACGTCAGACCCGCATCGGCATCAGGACGTAGAGCGCGCTTTCGTCGCCCTCGTCCGTGACGATGGTCGGTGACGCGGCATCGGCCATGGTGAAGACGGCCTTGTTGCCGTCGTCGATCTGGTCCGCGATGTCGATCAGATACCGGGAGTTGAAGCCGATTTCGATCGGACCCGCGCCGTATTCGACATCCAGCTCCTCGGTCGCCTGCCCGCTATCCGGGCTGTTGGCCGACAGCGTGAGAGTGCCGTCGACCATCGACATTTTCACCGATCGGGATTTTTCGGTTGAGATGGTGGCGACCCGATCGACCGCCTGCTTGAACTCGCGGCAGGTCACCAGCAGCTTCTTGTCGTTCGACTGCGGAATCACCCGCTCGTAATCCGGGAAGGTTCCGTCGATCAGTTTGGTGGTCAGCACGGTATTTTCGAACGAGAACCGCAACTTGTTCTCGCTCAGGCCGATATGGACGTCGCCATCGGTTTCGTCGATCAGCTTGCGAATCTCGTTGACGGCCTTGCGCGGCACGATCACCGACGGCATGCCAGCGGCCCCGTCCGGCAATGGCATCTGAACCCGCGCCAACCGATGGCCATCGGTGGCAACCGCCCGCAGCACGGGCATGTCGTTCTCGGTCGTCTCATGCAGATAGATGCCGTTCAGGTAATACCGCGTCTCCTCGGTGGAGATCGCGAACCGGGTCCGATCGATCAGCGTCTTGGCGTCAGCTGCCGAGAGCACGAAGTTGGTCGGCAACTCGTCGCCCGTCAGGCTCGGAAAATCCTCGACCGCCAGGGTCGGCAGCGAGAAGTTCGAACGGGCCGCCCGAATGGTCATCCGACCGCTGTCCGGCACCATCGCCAATTCGATCTCGGAGCCGTCCTGCAGCTTGCGGATGATCTCATACAGCGTGTGCGCGGGAACCGTGACCGCCCCAGGCTCGCTCACCGAGCACCCGACGCTCTCGACCACGTCCATGTCCATGTCGGTCGCGTTTAGACCCAGACGGCCATCTGCAGCCCGCAAAAGCACGTTCGCGAGGATCGGAATGGTGTTCCGACGTTCGACGACGCTCTGCACGTGGGCCAAGGGCTTGAGAAGAGCGGCGCGGTCTATGGTGATCTTCATGGAATGACTGCCTAGGCTCGAATGGGTCGACACGATCGAAAGGCTCGATCAAACGGGGTTGGTCTGCGGTTTCACGTCACTTCTCCGACTGGAGACATCCTCCAAAAGGCCCGAGATCTGACACAACCGCCGCCCATCGGGGCGGCGGAACATGGCGCCTAAACTCGGTGCATTTCAGAGCCTTCTGCGGATATCGAAAAACACCGAATCGATAACAGCTTTTTATAGCATGAAACGCAGGGGGGGTGAGGATTTTTAAGTCTCCGGCCCGATCCGGGAATTGGGCGTTTTCAGCCTTGTCCGTCAGCTCTCGAGCATCCGACGGAGCATGTCCACATCCTCGTCGAAATGACGGTCGGCGGCGCGCAATTCATCGACCTTTTTAACCGCATGCATCACCGTCGTATGGTCCCGTCCGCCGAACTTCCTGCCGATGTCCGGCAGGGAGCGTTGCGTCAGCTGCTTCGAGAGATACATGGCGATCTGCCGCGGCCGCGCCACCGCCCGGGAGCGTCGCGCGGAGTGCATCTCGGCAACCCGAATGTTGAAATGAGCGGCAACACGCTTCTGAATTTCCTCGATCGTGACCCGCTTGTCGTTCGCCTTGAGCAGGTCCTTGAGCGATTCAGCGGTCGACTCGAGGGTGATCTCACGTCCGACCAGCTGGGCATGGGCCGAAATTCGAATCAGTGCCCCCTCAAGCTCCCGCACATTCGAGGTGATCTTGTGGGCGAGGAATTCCAGTACCTTCGACGGGATCGGAACTGTCAGATCCTCGGCCTTCGACTGCAGGATTCCCAGCCTCAGCTCGTAGTCGGTCGGATGAATATCGGCCACCAGCCCCCACCCCAGTCGGGATTTCAGCCGGTCTTCCATCCCGTCCAAATCGTTCGGTGACTTGTCCGCCGAGATCACCACCTGGCGGTTCTGATCCACCAATGCATTGAACGTGTGGAAAAACTCGTCCTGGGTGCTGTCTTTCCCGCTGATGAACTGAACATCGTCGATCAT
>CALAHL010000903.1 GCA_937891725.1 uncultured Rhodospirillaceae bacterium
GGTTTGCGATAGGCGTGGTGCGCCTCGTCGTTGATGACGATGATGTCCTTGTGCGACGCCAGCTTGCCCAGCACCCGTCGGGTGAAGGCCTCGTCGGACTCGCGCCCTTTCTTCACCACCGATCGGTCGGCTTCCTTCAGCGGCATCAGCGTGTGCCAGTTCTCGATCAGCACCTCCGCCTGGTTCAGCTTCTGGCGCAGGGCCTCGGACGGGCACAGGTTGAACTCGTCGTAGTAGCTGCCTTCGCTCGGCAACAGCACCTGCAGCCGTTCCTTCACGGTCAGGCCGGGCGCCACGATGAACACGGCGCGGCTGAAATCCTTGTTCCGCTTCGGATAGGTCAGCGCATTCAGCACTTGCCAGGTGATGATCATCGCCATCACCGTGGTCTTGCCTGCGCCCGTGGCCATCTTGTTGCACAGCCGCTCCCACGTCCCGCCATCGCCGGGGATCGCGATGCCCTGCTTGTAGGCCTCGGCCCCCTCGACCCACCAGATCAGCGTCTCGATGGCCTCGAGCTGGCAGAAATAGAACGGGTACTGGCGCGCATCGCGGTCGTGCCAGTGCTCCAGAAGCTTGCGGGTGACGATGGTGACGCCGGGCCAACCGTCCGCGCGCCATTGATCCACGCGCGCCCGGATCGTGTTCACCAGTTCCAGCACCTCGGTGCGCTTGGTGTTGTTGCGCGCGTCGAAGACCTCGTAGCTCGCCGGCCGCCGCTCGGGTTTGATCTCGAGCTTGCCGCCCTTGCCTTCGACCCAATGCTGCGCGGGGCACTCGAATGGCGTGTTGATGATGAGGGACATGGGCCTACCCCTCGAGCGGCATGATCTTGAGCGACTCGATCCCGCGGTCGTCCACGATCTTTACCGCGATCCGGCGGTTCTCGCCCGCCTCGAAGGGCAGCGAGACGGTGCCGTGGAACTGTTCCAACAGATCCTCGTCCAGCTCCGCGCGGACGGTCTTGCGCAGGCGGTTCCAGCCGCCCTTCGCATCCGCCATCGGGAAGAACACCTGGTGCGGCATCAGCGAGCGGTTGTCGTAGTCCACGTCCAGCGACCACATCGCGATTTGCTTCTTGCCGCCGGAGACGAGGTCGCCCGCCTTCGGATCGAAATAGTCGAAACCGTTGACCTCGACCTCCCACAGCCCGTCGTTGCGCTTGCGGAGCTCCACGTCCGGCTGGCCCATCAGCCAGAAGGACTGGTTCGAGGCGCGCTTCTTCTTCAGATCCTCGGTCAGCAGATCGGTGTTCATCTGCGCCTTGAGCAGCGTCACCCCGGGCCAGTTCACCTCGTCGATGTCCTTTGCGGCCTCCGGGTCGAAGGTGAAAGCACAGAACAGGATGAATTTCGGCGACGGGCGCAGGGTCTCGGCCTCGGTCAGCGCCAGTTCCACCTGCCTCTGCTCCAGCGCCGCGTGCTCGGGGCCGAAGCTTACGACGACGCGCTCGCCCGTCTCGGCCAGCGATCCGCTGGCGTGGAGGTAGCGCAGCCCCGGCAGCGTCTCGAACTCAGCGAAGCGCAGCATGGCGCCGCCCTTGCCGCGCACGCCGGTCTTGAGCAGTTCGTCGCGCCACAGCGACTGGCGCGAGGTCTCGCCTGAGCGGGCGACGGTCTCGTCGGCCTCTTGAGGCGGCATGCTTTCGTCCAGCGACAGGACGGTCGGCGCGGGCACCGCCTCGACCGAAAAGGGCCCGCAGATGCGCAGCTTTGATCGGTCGATGCGGGGCTTGTCGTAAAGCGTCTCCTGTTCGGCATGGGCCTGGATGCTGGCATCCATCCGGCGCTGCATCGCCTGGCGCGCGGTGTGGAAGGCATCGAAGGGCGCGCGGGCGACGGCGGGCCAGAGGGGCTTGCTGTCCTTGTCCAGCGGCCAGTCGAAGGGCACCTCCCATTCATGCAGCGTCTCGCCGTCGCGAAAACTGACCGGCTTGCCCTTGCGCACCCCTTGGGCGGGGCGGAAGGGCAGCGGCGGGGCGGTGGTGAGGGCGGCGTTGAGCGCGGTCAGGGCCGCCGTGATCTTGGGGTGATCTTCCTCGTAAATCGTGTCGATGTCGGGGTTGTTGGCGATGGATTTCAGCGTGATGTGCGGCACGG
>CALAHL010000904.1 GCA_937891725.1 uncultured Rhodospirillaceae bacterium
CACGCTCCAACGCCGCCATCCGCCCCGGCAGTCCCGCCGGAGGGCCATCATGAGGGCGGCTGCCTGTGCGGATCCGTGCGCTATGCCGTGACGGGGGCGCCCATGAAATCCGGAATCTGCCATTGCGGGACGTGTCGCAAGCAGACCGGCGGAGTTCTGGTCGCTTGGGGCGTCTGGCCGCGCGATCGGTTCGAAAATCTGGCGGGAGACACAACCCGAATCCAGACATCGCCAATCGGAGCGCGACGGTTCTGCCCGACCTGCGGGTCAACGGTCTTTTTCGAGTTCGAGAGCACCGGCGCCTCCGGTCCCGTCGAGATCATGCTGGCCGGCCTGGACCGGATGGCGGAGGTCTCCCCCACCTTCCACCAGTTCACGGCCGACGCGCCAAGCTGGCTTCAATTCAGCGATAGCCGCCCACTTTTCGCCGGTCGCTTTACCTGACACCGTCTGAACGGGTCCGGATCGACACGATGTCTGTCCCTGATCCATGTCAATGTCACGTGACGCAGGTGTGATAGGGTACCGTTGGCCGAATATCGCTTCCAATCAGAAGCGGCGCCCTCGTGCGGGGAACCGCGATAAAAAATGGAGACGCTCATGAAATCCCTAATTCCAGTCGTTGCCGCCGGTATCGTCGCGTCCACAATGACGCTGTCGCCGGCCCTCGCACAGTCTCCCGCAGTGACACCGGCCGCGCCGGCTGCCGCGAGTTCAAGCTTTGACGCGTATCAGGCGCTTGCCATTACGGCCGGCGTCGTCGGAGGTGCCGTCGTCGCCGTCGTGGTGACCGACGGCCTCATCATTCCGGCCTATGCCTGGGCGACCGGTGCGGGCGGCGGCGGAATGGCGGCGGGTGCTGGTGGTGGCATGGGCGCAGTCGGCGGGATGGAAGCCGCAGGTGTCGCAGGCATGGGTGCCGAGACCGTCATGGTTGGTATGAGCAATGGTATCCAGACTCTTGGGCACGGCGGTTACGCGGTGCTGCGCGGCGGCATGCGGGTTCTCGGTGCCGTTAGCGGCGGCCTGATCGCCAACTCCTGGTACACCGGCGGGTGACCTGCGCCAGACGCACCTAAGATCGGGTCAGGCGGGTTTCGGCCTCAACCTGACCCCATTGCGCAAGCGGGTCCAGGGGAGATCCGCCGGATCGGCGATCATTGGACCGGGGGCTGCGGCAACCAGGATCTGCTCCGCGATCGGTGCAAAATCCGCGCGGAAATGGACCGAGGACTTGTTGACCAAGATGGCCTGCTCCGTCGGCTCGATCCCGACGAAGCGGTACAGGCTGCGGTCGGCCATCTGGACCTTCCGGGAGGCCACCGCGATCCGCACGCCGCCGATCCGCAGGCAAGCGGACGTGCCGAGCTGCATGCGCGCGTTGTGGTAGAAAGGCCCGGTGCCGATGACCTTTCCGTCCGACAGCGCCTCGACCTTGAACGTCCCGTCAAACGGGCCGTCACCGGGAATCCCGGACTTGCCCCCCAAGCCCAAGGTGACCTTCCCGCCAACTCCTGCTTTGTGTGCCGCCTCGGCCGCCGCCGGATCGACGATCAACCCAAGTGCGGCATTCTCGGCTCCCGCCGCCACCAAAGCCCTCAGCATCCCCGTGGTGTCGCTGTCGCCCCCCGCGCCCGGATTATCCTGGGTATCGGCGATCACCACCGGCTTACCCGCGCCCTTGGAAATCCGTATCGCTTCGGCCACCGCCTCGTCCGGGGCGTAGATCTTGCCGGCGAACGCCGCCTCGTTGCCATAGACATCGGCGGAAATCGCCTCCGCCGCCCGATCAGCGTCGTCCTGGGTGGTCCCGTAGGCCAGAATGCTCGGCCCGCAATCGGCGATGTCGGCTGCCGGGAAGCCAGGTAGGAACGAGCCGGACCAGACCGGCCCGCCGGTTGCCGCCAGCAGCCGCGCGTAGATTCCCTCAGCCGGTTCCATCATCGTGCACTGCCAGGACAGCGGGATCAGGAAATCGAGCTGGCGATAGGCCTTGGCCGGCGCTCCCTCCGTCAGGATCCGATCCAGCAGCGCTGCCGTCCGACGCCCGGTATCCGCCATATCCACATGAGGATAGGTCACATAGGCCACCATCGCGGTCGCATGATCGAAACAGGCGCGGGTGATGTTGCCGTGAAGATCGAGAGAGGCCACAACAGGAAGGTCCGGGCCCACTAGCTCCCGGACCCGGCGAACCAG
>CALAHL010000905.1 GCA_937891725.1 uncultured Rhodospirillaceae bacterium
CCAAAATCGGCGAACATTCAAATCCTCCACCATGCAATATGATCCCAGGGACCAGAATAGGGCGTTTCGGAGGTCGCACAAATGAGAAGCCCGTGAGCGGCACGGGATTCGGACTTCCAGTTGAAATGGAGAAATTGGAGCGGGTGATGGGGATCGAACCCACGACTTACAGCTTGGGAAGCTGTCGCTCTACCACTGAGCTACACCCGCGACGGCCCATAAATGCGCGTCTTGGCGGTGCCGCGCAAGAGAAGATTTGCCGAGCTCCGTCATTCACCCTCGGTGAGGATGACGGACGAAGTTCGAGGTGGTAGGGTCCTGTTCTGGCACGATTTTAGCATTAGCGAATCCGAACGATCGACCCTTGATCTCGGAATGGGAAAAAAGCGCCATGGCTACCGTCTCCAGCACTGTGACAAACCTGCCCGGAATCGCGGCAGGCAGCGGGTCCGATATCCTCAACATTTCGGCCGGAACCCTGACCGCAGGCGGGTTGAGTTCCCTGGTGGGCTACTCGACGATCAATATCACGTCCAACGCGGCGCACGTGATCGATCCCCCGAACACGATCCTTTCAAACACGTCGGCAACGTTGACCGTCTCGGTCAACAGCACGATCGGCATCAGGTTCACGGCGGCAGCCTTTACCGGCACCACTATGAAAGCCGCTGTTACCAGCACGGACGGCAACGACAGTCTGCTGGGCGGACCCGACGACGACACACTGATCGGCGGCCAGGGCAACGACGGCCTAATCGGTGGCGCAGGGTCAGGCGACGACATCCTATCGGGCGGTGGTGGCCTAGACAGTCTTTCCGGCGGAAGCGGCAATGACAGTCTGTTTGGCGGCGACGGCAATGATGTCGTTTACGGAAATTTTTTCAACGACGTTCTATCCGGCGGGCTAGGCAACGACACGCTTTATGGCGGGCAGGGCAACGACAGTCTGATCGGCGGCTCAGGCGACGACACCCTGATCGGCGGCACCGGCAACGACACGATTTACGGAGAGGACGGGGCCGAGCTGATTTACGGAAATCAGGGACAGGATCTGATCTTTGGCGGCGCCGACGAAGATACCGTTTTCGGCGGCCAGAGCAATGACACGATCGGCGGCGGAATCGGCAATGATGTGATCTACGGCAATCTCGGCGCTGACCGTTTGTCCGGCAATCTCGGGAATGATGTGCTTTACGGTGGCAGTGGCAACGATGTGCTGTCTGGTGGCGACGGCTCGGATACGCTCGTTGGCAATCTAGGCAATGATACCCTGATCGGCGGTGACGGTGCGGAGGTCTTCTCGTTGGGAGTCCCGGCCGGGAATGATGTGATATCTGACTTCAGTTCTGCCGCCGGCGACGTGATCCAGGTTTCCAGCCTGATCTCCCGGTCGAGTTTGGTCGACGGCGCAGGCGGGGTCGGGGCTGTGGTCACATTCTCCAACGGAGCAACCGTCACCCTGACCGGTGTCCAGGCAAGTTCGGTGAGCGATGCCTGGTTCATCGCCTGACCGTCGAACGGTGCTGCGCCTTTCCGACATCAGGCTGTCCGTTCGCGGAACTCCGGTGTTCAAACCCTGCACGATCGCGGTTGAGGCCGGTCAGATCGTGACGGTCATGGGGCCGAGCGGGTCCGGAAAATCCTCGCTTCTCGCCTTTGCCAGCGGAACGCTGGGACCCGCGTTCGACGTGCAGGGCCGGATCGAGATCGACCGGGAGGACATCACCGGACTGGCCCCGGAAAACCGACGGTTGGGGCTGCTGTTCCAGGATGATCTTCTGTTTCCCCACATGTCTGTTGCGGAAAACCTCGCGTTCGGCTTGCCAAGCTCGCTGCGCGGCCGCGACAGAGCCGATGCGGTCGAGAAGGCCCTGGAAGAGGCGGAACTGATCGGCATGGGCAAAAGAGACCCGGCGACCCTCTCCGGTGGACAGCGTGCGCGAGTCAGTTTGATGCGGACGCTGCTGTCTGGTCCCCGGGCTCTGCTGTTGGATGAGCCGTTCGGGCGATTGGATCAGGACCTCAGAGAACGGGTTCGCCGGTTCGTCTTCGCGCATGCGAAGCGACGGAATTTGCCGACATTGCTGGTCACCCATGACCCTGACGACGCGGCTGCTGCAGGCGGGCCAATCTTCAAACTGGAGCAGCCCTAAGAGGACGGCTTTTCGAGGACGCCCTCAGACTTGTCAGAACGTTTCAACAATAGGCCATGACATGGCATTATATGTCTTCGTACCGTCGTGATTGACCGGTACTTGAACGCTACGGAGCGGTTCAAGGCGAGGCGGTTCTGGCCGACGGTATCGACGAGGAGAGATGAGATGACGAATTGGAAGGCGATGGCTGCCGGGTGCGGTCTTTTGGGCCTGGCAGGATGCGGTATTGGCGATGTCGAGACGATCCGGACCGTCCAGCCCAGCGGCAGTTCGTTCGACACCGCCCTCAGCCGTGAATATCAGGAGCTCGCCCTGTTCGAGGCCGACGAGATGTACGACTGGATCAGCGCCACCCGCTATGCCGAGCGTGGGTTGGCGGCGGCCAGCGGGCAGGCCGTGATGCCGTTCGAGCTTGCGAATTTCAATCTCCCCGAAGCCATGATCACCGAAATGACCAAGGCGCGGGCCGACCTGATGACCGCACTGGACTCCTCGGCGCGCACCAAGGTTCCGGCCGCCGCAGCCGACGCACAGGGCAAGTTCGACTGCTGGGTCGAACAGCAGGAGGAGAATCATCAGCCGAAGGATATCGCGGCCTGCAAGGACGCGTTCTATGCTGCGATGAGAATCATCAAAGCGGAAATGGCCCCGAAACCCGAGCCGAAATCCGAGCCGAAGCCGGTCTCCCTGTTGCCGAAATTCTTCACCATCCTGTTCGGCTTCGATCAGGACGCATTGACGCCCGAGAGCGCGGACGAAGTCAGCAAGGCCATTGCCGCCGCAAAGGACCATGAGACCCCGGTGCTGATCGTCGGTCACACCGATACGGCCGGGCCGGCCGCGTATAACCTGCCGCTCTCGGATCGCCGCGCCAGAACCGTAGCCAAGGCCATGGAGGATGCGGGTGTTCCGGATGTGCGCGTGATGATCAAGGCGGTCGGTGAGGATCAGTTGGCGGTCGAGACCCCGGATGGTGTTCCAAACCAAGCCAACCGGCGGGTTACGATTTCGATCGAATAATGACACGATCGGAAAATGACACCGGGCCCGATCCTCGACTCTGAGTCACCCTCCGGCCCGAGGTCGGGCGGTTTGGCTTTACAGGTTGACGCCGCCCTGTTTCCCTATCGGATCACATACACCTGACGAACCCGGGACTTTGGCATGTACAGCGAAATCACCGAGGACATCCGAATTACAGTCGAGCCCTCCTATCTGGAGAAGCAATCGGACCCGGACGAGAATCACTACGTCTGGGCCTACCAGATCCGGATCGAGAATCTCGGCGGCCGTCGGGTGCAACTGCGCAACCGGTTCTGGTCGATCACGGATGCCATGGGCCGAACCCAGGTCGTCCAGGGACCCGGTGTCGTCGGAGAGCAACCGTTACTCGATCCCGGCGCCAGCTTCCAATACACCAGCGGCTGTCCGCTCTCGACCCCATCCGGCATTATGGTAGGGCATTACGAGATGGAAGGACCCGGCGGCGAGATGTTCGAGGTCAGGATTCCGGCCTTCTCGCTCGACAGTCCCTTTCAGCCAAACCGTTTGAACTGACCCGGCCCTAGTCGAGCTGCGTCAATTTGGCCGGCACAATCTGCGCGTCTGAAAGCTTGATACCTCCGGTGATTGGCACACTTCCGTGTCCGGTTCAGTTGATCGCACAGGGGCTCGAAATCATGTCGTCACGATTTGGATTATGGAGTCCTTTGACGGGTCACGTAACGGTGATCCCCGGTGACGGTGAACGGCTTGCTTGCCACCGGATGAGACGCCTATAACCTTAACGAGATGACGCGCGATACAGCGTTTGATCGGCTACTGGCTCTGCATGCGGTCTGACCGATGCATCCCCTCCCGACCCAAGGATTTACCCCCCATGAGCCCTTATGACGACGCGCTGGCCACCGACATGGCGAGCAACGTGACCCCCGCACCCCGCCGCAAACCCTCCCGGGATCAGGCGGAACGGGCCGTCCGTACTCTGATCGAATGGATCGGAGAGGATCCGGATCGCGAAGGTCTGAAAGATACTCCGAAACGGGTCGTCAAAGCGTATGAGGAGTTGTTCGGCGGATATACGCTCAACCCGGCCGAGATCCTGGAGCGCACCTTCGAGGAAATCGAGGAGTATGACGAGATCGTCTTGCTGCGTGGCATTCGGGTTGAAAGCTTTTGCGAGCATCACATGCTGCCGATCATCGGTGAGGCCTCGGTCGCCTATTTCCCGACAGACCGGGTTGTCGGCATATCGAAGCTCGCCCGTGTGATCGACGCCTTCTCCAAGCGGATGCAGATCCAGGAGCGGCTGACCGCGCAGATCGCCGGCGCCATCAACGACGTGCTGAAGCCGCGCGGCGTGGCGGTGGTGATCGAGTCCGAGCACGAATGCATGAGCACTCGAGGCGTTCACAAACCGGGCGTCGGCATGATCACAACCCGCATGCTGGGATGCTTCAAGGACGACGAGAACCGCCGTCGGGAATTCTTCCAGCTGATCGGTAGAGCCGGTTAAACGACGTCCAGCCCGTCAAATCATCGGTTCCGTTGGGCACCTGTCGGCACCGCGTCCGCTGGTGTACAGTCGGCCCCGCGATGGGGGTTCGCTGCGGGTTTGGTCCGAGGTTCGGGCTCCCCGGAGTTGAGGGGACTCCCGACTGACGGGCGCTGTGGCGGACGGGTTCTACGTGATTGATTTCGGACCGGTTTTTTTCATTGTCGGATTGCTGATCAGCGTCCTGGCCGCGGCCATGTGCGTGCCGGCCGTGGTTGACCTGCTGATCGGACATCAAGACTGGCAGGTTTTTCTGGGAGCGGCCGCCGTCACCGCTTTTATCGGCGTCTCGCTGATGGTGACCAACCGAGCCGGTCGGCGACGACGGCTAACCCTACGTCAGGCCTTCGTGCTGACCGCCCTGAGCTGGTTGTCGATCGCCGGCTTCGGCTCCCTGCCCTTCGCCTTTTCCGAACTCGACATGTCGGCCGCCGACGCGTTTTTCGAATCCATGTCCGGGGTCACCACCACCGGCTCCACAGTGATCGTCGGCCTGGATCTGGCGCCACCGGGCATTCTGTTGTGGCGTGCGCTGCTGCAGTGGCTCGGCGGAATCGGCATCATCGTGATGGCACTCGCGGTTCTGCCGATGTTGAGCGTCGGTGGCATGCAGCTGTTCCAGACCGAAGCGTTCGACCAGCCTGAGAAGGTCCTGCCCCGCGCGGCTCAGTTGGCCGGCGGTATCATCACAATCTACCTGTTCCTGACATTCACCTGGATGGTCGCCCTCTGGTTCGCGGGGATGGGCTGGTTCGACGCTCTTGCCCACGCGATGACGACAATCGCCACCGGCGGGTATTCGACCAAGGACGGCTCCATCGGCCATTTCGAGAGCCCCGTGGTCGAGTGGATCGTGATCGTCGGGATGATCGTCGGCAGCCTGCCCTTCGTGCACTACCTGCGGATGATGCAGGGGAATTTCGGCGGAATATCGAAAGATTCGCAAGTGCGCTGGTTCGTCACGATCGTGATCCTGATGGTGGGTGTGATCACCTGGTGGGTGCTGCACGAGATGGAATACGCTCCGATGGAAGGGCTGCGCTATGCCGCATTCAATGTGATCTCGGTGATGACGGGGACCGGTTATGCGACAACCGATTTCGGGGCCTGGGGTGGGTTCGCGACATCGCTCCTGCTGATTCTGATGTTCGTCGGCGGATGCGCCGGATCGACCACCTGCGGCATCAAGATCTTCCGTTTTCAAATTCTGCACGCGACGGCACAGGTTCAATTGGCCCGGCTGCTCCGTCCGCATGGCGTGTTCATCGCCTACTACAACCGTAAACCGATCCCTGACTCTGTCTCGGAAGCGGTGATGGGGTTCTTCTTTCTTTACATGCTATGTTTCGCAGTCCTGGTGATCGGGCTTGCCGCCATGGACCTCGATATCATCACAGCCCTTTCCGGTGCCGCGACCGCGATCAGCAATGTGGGACCGGGCCTGGGAGATGTGATCGGGCCAACCGGCAGTTTTGATCCGTTACCCGACCCGGCGAAGTGGTTGCTGGCCTTCGGCATGCTGCTGGGACGGCTGGAGCTGTTCACCATCCTTGTCATGCTGACCCCCGGATTCTGGCGCCGCTGATCCCCCCTCAACTTGCCGGACACCCCCGGTCGCGATAGATCGGTAGGGCCTGTCCGCATCGTCATCATGATTTAGAGGTCTCCCATGTCCGAGCCGCGCGCCGACCGAATGACCCGTGTGGTCGAGATGATGGACCGCCTGATCGGCTATGACACCACCTCGCGCAATTCGAATCTGGCCCTGATCGAGGACGTGCAGAGCTACCTCTCCGATCTCGGGGTGGTAAGCCGCATTGTGCATGACGAGACCGGTACGAAAGCCAATCTTTGGGCCACCATTGGGCCAATCGACAAGGGCGGCGTGGTTCTGTCCGGGCATACCGACGTGGTGCCGATCGACGGCCAGGACTGGACCAAGACCCCGTTCGAGCTGAGCGAGGCAGACGGCAAGCTGTACGGGCGCGGCACCTGCGACATGAAGGGCTTCGTGGCGATTGCGCTCGCGCTGGCGCCGGAAATGGTGGCGGCGAACCTGTCGGTGCCGATCCATTTCGCCTTCACCTATGACGAAGAAATCGGATGCGTCGGTGTGCACGGCCTGATCGACGAGATCGTTGCGAATTTCCCGAAACCGCGCGCCGTGATCGTGGGCGAGCCGACGATGATGCGACTGGTCGGGGGCCATAAGGGCACCCGGGTCTACCGGACGCGGATCACCGGGGTGC
>CALAHL010000906.1 GCA_937891725.1 uncultured Rhodospirillaceae bacterium
GGATTACCTATTACTGCGACTGGTATCACGACGATCAGCCGTTCCCGATGCGCACCCGTTCGGGCAAGCCGCTGATCACGATCCCCTACACGATGGACGTGAACGACGCGATCGTCCTGCACCGCCAGCAGTTCGAGGCGGCGGATTTCGAGCGCATGATGATCCGTGCCTTCGACGTGCTGTACCGCGAGGGCGACACCCAGCCCCGGGTGCTGTGTCTGGCGCTGCATCCCTTTGTGATGGGCCAGCCGCACCGGATCAAGCACCTGGAGCGCGCGCTCGCCCATATCACCAAACACGAGGGTGTCTGGATGGCGACCGGCCAGGAGATCGCCGACTGGTACATTCACCATCATCTTGCGCCGATGAAGGCTCATCTGGGCTGGGAGCAGGGCGCATGAGTGCTGTCACCCTGCCGCCGTCGCCGAAGGGCCTGCAGCCGGGTATGGATCATAATCTGTATCCGTATTCCGCCGCCCCGGATCGCCCCCGGATCGTCTGGCCGGGCGGCGCGGGTCTGGCGGCGATGGTGCTGGTCCATCTGGAATATTGGGAGCTGGAGCCGCCGGAAGGCAGCCGACGCGATCCCAGGTTCCAGGGCGCGTTCGGGACGTTCTTTCCCGACTACACCGCGTTCACCCAGCGGGAATACGGCAACCGGGTAGGGATCTTCCGGCTGCTCGAAGTGCTCGACCGCTACAAGCTGCCCTTGGCTGTCGCCGCAAATGCGGCAGCGCTTGAGCGCTATCCCGCAATCGTCGACCAGCTGGTTCTGCGCGGGGTCGAGTTCGTGGCCTCCGGCACCCATGCCAACCGCATGATCACCTCGCAGATGAGCCTGGGCGATCATCGCACGCTGATTACCGAAAGCCGGGACGCGGTTGCGCGGATCACCGGACAGACGCCGCGCGGCTGGGCCGGGCCGGGCCAGGGCGAGACCCCGGAGACGCCTGGCCTGCTTGCCGAACTCGGCTTCACCCACGTGCTGGACTGGCCGAACGACGATCAGCCCTATCCGCTGTTGACCACGCCGCCCCTGCTCTCGATTCCGCGTCAGCCGGAATGGGACGATGTGGAAAGCATGTGGCTGCGCCGGGTCGGGGGCGAGGCCTGGGCCGAGGCGGCCGTCGGCGCGTTCGAGGTGCTGCGGGCCGAGGGGGCCGACGCCGGGCGCAGCTACTGTCTGTCCCTGCACCCGTGGGTGATCGGACAGGCCCACCGGATCGACTATCTCGACGATATCCTGCGCCGCATCACCCCGCAGTCCGAGGGCGTCTGGTGGACCACACCGGCCGCCGTCACCGACCACATCCAATCATCCAGTTGAGGAGAGCTTCCATGGCCACCGAAGGCATCGACAATGTCGACTACATCCGGGCCTATATGACCGACCGCCCGGTGATCTTCGAGCGCTCCGTGCTGGTGATCGTCGACATGCAGAATGCCACCGGATCTCGCACCGGTGCGCTGGGCCGCAAGATGGCGGCGGAGGGCTCGACCGCCACCGATTACCGCTTCCACCGGATCGAGACCCTGGTGCAGCCGAACATCAAGCGCATGCTCGACGGCTTCCGGGCCAAAGGCGGCGGCGTGATCTACATCACCATCGGTGCCGCCCGCCCGGATGCCGCCGACGCCCCGCCGCACATGCAGAAGTTCTTCGCCACCACCGGCAACTATGTCGGAAGCAAGGAGCACGAGATCGTCGAGGGGCTGG
>CALAHL010000907.1 GCA_937891725.1 uncultured Rhodospirillaceae bacterium
TGTCGTTCGTTCGGGATCTCGACGTGATGGTCACGGTCCTGCACGAGGGCTCGGTCCTGGCCGAGGGTTCCCTCGACCGGGTCAGCGCGGACGAGCGTGTCATCGACGTGTATTTGGGCCGATAGGAGACGGGCCGTGCTGAAGATCGAGGGCATGACCCTGCATTACGGCGCCGCTCAGATCCTGTGGGGCATCGACCTTGCAGCGAGCGCGGGGCAGGTGACCTGCGTGCTGGGCCGCAACGGGGTCGGCAAGAGCAGCCTGCTGCGCGGCATCGTTGGACATCATCCGACCAGTGGCGGGGCGCTGACCTGGGAGGGCCGGAATCTCTCGGAGATGCAACCGTTCGAACGGGCGCGGGCCGGCATCGCCTATGTTCCCCAGGGCCGTGAGATTTTTCCGCTGCTCACGGTACGGGAGAACCTTCAGACCGGTTTCGCCTGTCTGCCCGCGCGGGAGAGGCGGCTTCCGGAGGAGATCTTCGAGCTGTTTCCGGTGCTGAACTCGATGCTGGACCGGCGCGGCGGCGACCTGTCGGGCGGACAGCAGCAGCAGTTGGCGATCGGCCGCGCGCTTGTCACCAAGCCGAAGCTTCTGATCCTGGACGAGCCGACCGAGGGGATTCAGCCCTCCATCATCAAGGATATCGGCAAGGCGATCGAGATTCTGCGGAACCGGGGCGAGATGGCGATCCTGTTGGTCGAGCAGTATCTCGATTTCGCGGTGGAGCTTGCCGACCAGCTGTCGGTCATGAACCGCGGTCGGATCGTGTTCTCGGGTGCCAAGGAAGGCCAGAACACCGCTGAGATCGAGCGGCTGATGTCGCTGACCTGATCCCCGAACGCGGGATCACAACGCTTGACGCACCCCCCTTCGATCCTTCAAGCCTGGGGTCTCACGAAATCCGGTGCTGAAGGGGGCGACCATGCTCAAGAACGATCGTTTGGATCAATGGGATCGGGAGAGCTTCTTTCACCCCTCCACCCATCTCGCGCAGCATGCTCGTGGCGAAAGCCCGAACCGGATCATGACCGGCGGGGCCGGCGTCTATGTCGAGGACCGGGACGGCACCAAACTGCTCGACGGGTTCGCCGGGCTCTACTGCGTCAATGTGGGCTACGGTCGGCAGGAGATCGCCGAGGCGATCGCCGATCAGGCCAAGTCGCTGGCCTATTATCACTCCTATGTGGGGCACGGGACCGAAGCCTCGATCACGCTCGCCAAGATGGTGATGGACCGGGCGCCGAAAGGCATGTCGAAGGTCTATTTCGGCCTCGGCGGATCGGACGCCAACGAGACCAACGTCAAACTGGTCTGGTATTACAACAACATACTGGACCGGCCTGAGAAAAAGAAGATCATTTCCCGCTGGCGCGGCTACCACGGCTCGGGGCTGGTCACGGGCTCACTGACCGGTCTGGAGCTGTTTCACAAGAAGTTCGACCTGCCGCTCGACCGGGTCCATCACACGACGGCACCGTATTTCTTCCGCCGCCCCGATTTGGCGATGAGCGAGGCCGACTTCACCGCCCACTGCGTGGCGGAGCTGGAAGCGTTGATCGAGCGGGAAGGGCCCGAAACCATCGCCGCCTTCATTGGTGAGCCGGTTCTGGGGACCGGTGGTCTGGTTCCACCGCCTGCTGGCTATTGGGAGGCGATTCAAGTCGTTCTCCGCCGCCACGACATCCTGATGATCGCAGACGAGGTCGTGACCGGTTTCGGCCGTCTGGGCAGCATGTTCGGCTCCGCGCACTACGGGATCGAGCCGGATTTCATCACCATTGCAAAGGGGCTCACCTCCGCCTATGCCCCGCTTTCGGGATCGATCGTCAGCGATCGGGTCTGGAAGGTTCTTGAGCAGGGCACGGATGAGAATGGGCCGATCGGACACGGCTGGACCTACTCCGCCCACCCGACTGGGGCAGCCGCAGGCGTCGCCAACCTCAAGCTGATCGACGAAATGGGTCTGGTGAAGAACGCGGGCGAGACCGGGGCCTATCTCAAGACCGCGATGCGCGCCGCCATTGGCGATCACCCGCATGTGGGAGACATTCGCGGCGAAGGCATGATGTGCGCGGTCGAGTTTGTGAAGGACAAGACCGACCGGGTGTTCTTCGAGGCCAGCGAAAAGGTTGGAGCGCGGGTTACCGGAGCGGTTCTGGAACGGGGTGTGATCGGGCGTGCGATGCCGCAAGGCGATATCCTCGGTTTCGCTCCTCCGCTGTGCCTGACCCGCGCTGAGGCCGATAAGATTGTTGCGGCCACCAAGGCGGCGGTCGAGACGGTCTTACCGAAGGCCTAGATCGGACCATCCCCCGCAAAGTCTTGACATCACGGCGCTGAATCCGCATGTCCACGCGACCAAAAAGGTCATGACAAAAAATTCTTCAGGGGAGGAGACGGCGGTTGAGCGGCCCGGGCGACGTGAATCCAAATGCGACGACTTTAAAGATTTCCACTGGACGGGCGCTGGTCTTCCCCGGCCAAGGCAGCCAGGCCGTGGGTATGGGCAAAGAGCTTGCCGAAGCCTATCCGGTAGCGGCCGAGGTGTTTGAGACGGTCGACGCGGCTTTGGGCGAGAAACTGTCCACGCTGATGTTCGAGGGACCCGAGGACGAACTCACCCTCACCCGAAACGCGCAACCGGCACTGATGGCCGTCAGCATTGCTGTGCTGCGGGTCCTGAAGTCCGAAAGCGGCAAATCGATCGCCCAATTGTGTGATGCGGTCGCCGGTCATTCGCTCGGCGAATACTCGGCTTTGTGTGCGGCCAACGCGCTGGATCTGGATGTGACGGCCCGGCTGCTCCGCCTGCGCGGCGACAGCATGCAGCAGGCCGTGCCGGTGGGTGAGGGGGCGATGGCGGCGCTGATCGGTGTGGACCTGGAGACCGCGCAGGCCATCGCGGACCAGGCGTCCCAGGGCGACGTCTGTGATGTGGCGAACGATAATGCGGATGGTCAGATTGTGCTTTCGGGCGCGTCGGCTGCGATCGATCGGGTTGTGGAGATTGCGCCCGGTCTTGGGGCGAAGCGCGCCCTGCGCCTTACGGTGAGCGCGCCGTTCCACTGCAAGATGATGGCACCGGCTGCTGACGCGATGGCGGACGCCCTTTCAACCGTCGATCTGCGGGCGCCGAACGTGCCATTGTTCGCCAATGTGACGGCCAAGCCGACCTCAGATCGCGACGTGATCCGTCGGCAACTGGTGGAACAGGTCACAGGTCGGGTACGCTGGCGGGAGTCGGTGCTTGAGATGTCGGCTCAGGGCCTGACCTCCGTGACCGAAATCGGATCGGGCAAAGTGCTGACGGGGCTGGCGCGGCGGATCGACAAGAGTTTGCAGGCGGGGGCGATCAATGGCCCGGCGGATGTGGACGCGTTTCTGGCCACACTCGGCTGACGACAAGACGATCAAGGGGAAGGATGACGTCCATGTTCGACTTGAGCGGCAAGACAGCGCTGGTGAC
>CALAHL010000908.1 GCA_937891725.1 uncultured Rhodospirillaceae bacterium
GTTCACGATTTGTCCGGGAAAACGTGGTCTGGCGAACAAACCTTGAGGTGACCCCAATTGGACCCGTTGAGTTCGTTCTGTAAGGGGTTCCCGTACCGGTTTTGCAGTTTTTGCCGAGACCGCAACCATTGCGGGACGTTTATGTTCCAATCAGTCTCGGCACTCACTGCAAAACTGGTACGTAAACCTCTAGACCGGCATGATGCCAAACAGAGAGTCGCAACGGCTGTCGGGTCTGGCTCTTACCTAAACGAGACGAGCCGAGGCTCAGGTCAGCCCTTCCAGCAGCCGCGCCACCGCTTCTGCGCCGGGATCGTTGTTTCCGATGAGACTGGTCTCCGGCACATAGGCAGCCCGACCCGCTTTGGCCCTCCGCATTTCGGCTGTCGCATTCGCGCCGGCTCGGGCTGCTTTCGCAGCGGCGGGCATGCCATCTGGAAGCGCTTCCAGCGCGGGCGCCAAGGCGTCGATCAGCGTCCGGTCGCCCAGGCGCGCGCCACCCACCTGCTGAATCCGCTCCAACCCTCTGACCAGTGCTCCGGCCGCATCCTCGCCGCCGGCTGCCCCATCGCCGGCTGCAGAAAAGAAGATCGCCAGCAATACACCTGAAGACCCTCCCATGGTCTGGCTGAGTTCGAGGCCAATCGCGCGATAAAGCTGGGTCATATCTGCAAGCGGCAACCGGTCGAGCGCTGCGATCAAGGCCCGGGCCGCTGTCGCCAGGGTGGAGCCTGTGTCGCCATCGCCGGACTTAGCATCCAGCAAATTCAAGTCCGCCTCCGCCGCGATCATCAGCTCGCAGCATTTTTTAAGGAAGGCCCGCCGCTGCGAATGCTCGGACGGCATCGGCTTGATCGGCGTCAGACCGTCTGGCAACGGCAACGCGCGCACCTCCGATGGCGCTGTCGCGCCCGGCCAGGCAATCGGCTCGACCGGCGCCATCAGGGCGGCCTCGTCTTCGGGTGTCAGAGGCAGGATCGAGACAGAAAATCCCCGCATGTCGAGCGAGGTCATCAGCGGCGCCGGACCGATCGTCAGCTTGACACGGTTTCCCAGGGGCGAGCGCATCAGCTCTTCGGCCAAGATCGACATCTCGAGCGGCGTCGCTCCGCCCAGATTGTTCAACAAGACCGCGTGCGGTCCCTTTCCGGCATAGGGAACCAGTTTTTCGGTCACCATCTCCATGGCGTGGCGCGCGCCTTCGAACGTGACCTGGCTCACCCCGGCCTCACCATGAATTCCCAGACCCAGCTCCGCTTTGTCGAGCGCGATGCGGTCCTCCTTTGGAGACCCCGGAATGGTGCAGGTGTCCAGCGACATGCCGATCGAGGCGACCCCGTCGATCACACGCTCGGCCGCCCGAGTGACCGCATGCAGGTCCCGGCCCTGGTCCGCCAAAGCGCCCGCGATCTTGTGAACGAACAGGGTACCCGCGACGCCGCGCGGCTGCGGCAGATCAGGGAGCGCGATATCGTCGTCGACCACCACCATCGAAACCTTGTGGCCGAACGCCCGCGCCCGTTCGGCGGCGAGGCCGAAATTCAGCCGATCCCCGGTGTAGTTCTTGACGATCAACAGACATCCGGCGCTTCCGGTCACCGACAGGATCGCCGCCAGCACCGCATCGACCGAGGGGGACGCGAAGACTTCGCCGCAGACCGCGGCGGTGAGCATGCCTCGGCCGACCAATCCCGCATGCGACGGTTCGTGACCAGACCCACCGCCCGAGACCAGTGCCACCTTGGAGCGATCCCAGTCAGTCCGCATGACCACCTTGATGTGCGGATAGCCGTCCAGTCGACATAGCGTGCCGCCGGACATGTGCAACAGCCCGTCGATCGCCTCGGTGACGATGGCATCCTTGGCATTGATGAATTGGCTCATGGGACCCTCCTCATGGAATCCGCATCCCCCGGTCGTCGAAGTACAGGGGCGCGCGCGGCTGTAGCCTGACGGCGTCTCCGCGCACCAGATTGGTGTGCGGGTCCGTCAAGGTGATCATGTCGTGCCTGCCGCACACCAGGTGCAGACGGGTCTGGTCTCCGAGGTGCTCGACCCGCGTGACCGAGGCATCCTGGCCATCTCCGTCCGGCCCCGGCGTCTGGATCATGTGTTCCGGGCGCAATCCGATTGTTCGAGCGCCGGTGGGCGCTCCGGGAAACAGGTCTGCCGGCAGCAAGTTGATGCGCGGCAGACCCAGCCGGGAGGCGACATACGTGTTCAGTGGGGTTTCGTAGATCTCGCGCGGCGTCCCGACCTGCACCAAACGTCCGCTGTCGAGCACGCCGACATGGCTGGCCATGGTCATGGCCTCGACCTGGTCATGGGTCACGTAGAGCAGGGTCGCTCCCAAATCCGCGTGGATCCGCTTGAGTTCGACCCGCAGGTCCCCGCGCAATTTGGCGTCGAGCGAGGACAACGGCTCGTCCATGAGATAGATCGCCGGGTCCCGCACCAGGGCCCGGCCAATCGAGACCCGTTGCATCTCCCCGCCGGACAGGGCCGTCGATTTGTTGTCCAGCTTGTGCGAGATGTGCAGAACCTCCGCGACCTCCGCCACCTTGCGGGCGATCTCAGCCTCAGGCGTCCTCAGGATCGGAGAGCGGAGCGGAAACGACAGATTTTCCCGCACGCTGAGATGGGGATAGAGCGAGTATTGCTGAAACACCATGGCCACGTCGCGCTGAGCCGGGGTCTCGCCGATCACGGAACGCCCGTCGATCCGGATATCTCCCGCATCAGGCCGCTCAAGACCGGCGATCAGGCGCAGGGTGGTGGTCTTCCCGGCCCCGGTCGGGCCCAGCAGAACGACGAAGCTGCCATCGGGGATATCCAGGCGCACATCGCTGACCCCGATGTCCTTGCCGAAGCGCTTGGTTACGCCGTCGAGAGAGACGTCGGCCATCTCAGATCTCCCCGTCGTTCAACTCGGACCGTAGAGCCCGGCCGGAATCCGCGTCGAATACGGTCAAGGTGGACCGGTCGAACTGCAGCGCGACCTGTTCGCCGATCCTCATAGAGGTGTCGGAAGCGATCCGGGCCTTCACCTCGCCATGGGACGTTTCAAGCGTAATGATCTGGGTGGTGCCCAGATATTCCGTGGCGATGACCCGGCCCCGATAAACCCCGTCATCGGAAAACGAGACATGCTCCGGACGGACACCGAGAACGAGCTTTCCGTCGGCCGGCTCAAGAGCCCCTGGCACATCGATACTCTGATCACCGACCTGTACCTGAGTGGCTCCAGCCGCGATCGCCCCCTCGAACCGCAGAAAATTCATCGGCGGAGAGCCGATGAAATCCGCCACGAACATGGTCGCCGGTTTGTCGTAGATATCCTGAGGCTTGCCGAACTGTTCGACGACACCGTGGTTCATGACCACGATCTTGTCGCCCATCTGCATCGCCTCGAGCTGGTCGTGAGTCACGTACACGGTCGTCGCGCCCATTCGGTCATGCAATGCGCGGA